>JAJYTI010000001.1 GCA_021793135.1 Bacteroidota bacterium | reverse complement strand
CCGGAGATTCTGTAGTGGATCTATAAGTTCCAAAAAATAATTGAATCAGTGTGCTTTAGGAATGAAATTGTTCCTAAAGCACACTTTAATAATCAATGCTATGCGACATCTAATTTTAATAATCCTAGTAACAATTCTTACACAAACAGCTTTTGCACAGTACCAATCTGGGAAAGTGGTATATAAAGTAATTCCACCAAAAACGGTGATGGAGTTTAAAGACACGACAAACATTAAAAATAAATATACTAAAAATGCTTTTGTGACTACTTATAATAGACTTAAATCACATGCACCAAATATGCAGCTAGTATTGGAGTTTAACACAAAAAATGCATTGGCTAAAATGCCCTCAATGATGAAAGTAGATAATCGTGCTAGTTTACAAACTGCAATGATAGCTACAAAGTTTCATCGGGAATATTACACGGAAATTGAAAGTAACTATCAAATACATGAATTTGAAATTGCTGGCAGAGAGTGGACTGTGCGGTATGATAGAGATATATCCTCTTGGGAGATAACTAATGAGACAAAAGAAATTCATGGATATACTTGCTATAAAGCGATAACGCCAATCAAAATAAATGGAGAAGAAATAGATGATAATCTAGAAGCATGGTTTACACCAGAAATACCTTTCCGATATGGCCCTATGGAAATTTATGGGCTACCAGGATTGATACTAGAAGTAAGACAAAAAAACTTTATTTACTATGCTACAGAAATAGAACTCTATAAGAAAAATAACAATATTAAAAAGCCTAAAAGAAAACCTATATTACATACTGAATATCATGCGGAAATGAAAAAAATGCGAGATGCATTTAAATAATAGCACCCTTAAAGCACACTTTAATAATTAAGGCTATGCGACACCTAATTTTTATATTCCTATTAAGCCTATTTACACAAACAGCTTTTGCACAGTACCAATCTGGGAAAGTGGTATACAAAGTAATTCCACCAAAATCAATGATGGCGTTTAAAGATACAACAAAGATCAAAAACGTTTATAGCAAAAATGCATTTGTAACTGCTTATAACAGAGTTAAAACTCATGCACCACATATGAATTTAGTAATGGAATTTAATACTAGAGAAGCACTCGCACAAATACCGCCTAGAATGGATAGGAGTAATAACTCTGATTTCTATAGGGCTACTATAAGAGCGAAATTGAATCATATTTATTATACAGATGCGGAAAAGGACCATCAGATACACGAATTTGAAGTAGCAGGTAGAAATTGGCTAGTGCTTTATGAAAGAAACAATTCTTTATGGAAAATAACGGATGAGACAAAAGAAATTCTAGGATACACTTGTTATAAAGCTACGAGTCCATTAAGAATCAATGGAATAGAAGTAGAGGAGGAAATAGAAGCTTGGTTTGCACCGGAATTACCTTTCCAATTCGGCCCAAGTAGTATACATGGATTGCCAGGATTGATATTAGAAGTAAAAAGGAGAAACTTTACTTATTATGCATCAGAAATAAAATTAGAAAAAACAGATAAGAAAATTAAAAAACTTAAAGGAAATCCAATTCCAGAACTAGAGTTTCATGCGGAAATGAAAAAAATGCGAGATGCATTTAGATAATAGCACACTTTAATAATTATATGCTATGCTATGCGACACCTAATTTTTATATTCCTATTAAGCCTATTTACTCAAACGGTTTTTGCACAGTATCAATCTGGGAAAGTAGTGTACAAAGTAATTCCACCAAAATCGATGATGGAGTTTAAAGACACGACAAACATTAAAAACATTTATAGCAAAAAAGCATTTGTCAATGCCTACAATAGGCTTAAAACACATGCTCCCAATATGCAGTTAGTAACAGAGTTTAATACAAAAAATGCTTTAGCTAAAATGCCTTCAATGATGGGGGTTGGCAATCATTCTGAGTTACACAGTGCAGCTATAAGATCAGGATTTCATCGGGAATATTACACGGAAATTGAAGGGAACTTCCAAATACATGAATTTGAAATTGCTGGTAGAGAGTGGACTGTGCGGTATGATAGAGATATATCCTCTTGGGAAATAACTAATGAGACAAAAGAAATTCATGGATATACTTGCTATAAAGCCATTACGCCAATCAAAATAAATGGAGAAGAGATAGATGAAAATCTAGAAGCATGGTTTACACCAGAAATACCTTTCCGATATGGCCCTATGGAAATTTATGGGCTACCAGGATTGATACTAGAAGTAAGACAAAGAAACTTTATTTACTATGCTACAGAAATAGAACTCTATAAAAAAGCTAACGATATTAAAATACCTAAAAGGAAACCTATACTACATACTGAATATCATGGGGAAATGAAAAAAATGCGCGATGCATTTAAACAATAAAGTAAATACCATTCTATCGCAAGATACTAAGTTCCAATGTTTATGATCACTTATTCACAGATAATACGCCAGTTTGTTTTTCTTGGTATTATTTTCTTTTCCTTTACTAGGCTCCTTATCGCACAAGAAATAAAGCTCCAGGGGATAGTCCAAGATAGTATAGGTCAACCTCTTGCATTTGCCAATATTCTGGCAAAGCCAGAGATTAAAACCGAGAGTGTAGCTTTTGCGATTAGCGATGAAAACGGACAATATTTACTTCGACTCAAAAAAGACACGCCGTATATTATAGAAATAAGCTATTTAGGCTATATAAAAGTTAACGATAATATTCTGTTAAGTGAAAGCAAATCAAAAGATTATACATTGATAGAAAGCAGCGATATGCTAGACGAAGTAGTGATTCGGACAGAAATTGCTGTTCTTGTAGAAGATGATTTAATCACCTATAGTACCGATAAATTCACCACAGGCGAAGAACGAAAACTAGAAGATGTTTTGGCAAAACTACCAGGAATGGAAGTAGATTCCGATGGTAATGTAACAGTAAACGGCAAGCGAGTAACCAAATTGATGCTAGATGGAAAAGACTTCTTTGGTGGCGATACCAAACTTGGAGTTAAAAACATTCCTGCCGACGTGGTAGATAAAGTAGAGGCCATAGACAACTACAATGAAGTGGCGTTTATGAAAGGCCTAAATGATAGTGATAAGATGGTACTGAATATAAAGCTGAAAGAAGGGAAAAATAAATTTCTATTTGGTGAAAATGAAGTTGGTGGTGGAATAGATAAGCGATATACCATACGACCAAGATTGTTTTACTACAGTCCTAAGACAACTGTGAACTTTATTGGGAACCTAAACAATACTTCCGAAGCAAGTTTGGACCATAATGCAGTAAGACGGTTTAGAGGTAATTTTAGTGACAGCCCAATACAAACCAGTGACATGGGATTAAATAAATTCTCACGAAACACTTCGCACAACAGTCATTTTCAGAAATCTATCTTTGGTGCATTAAATTTCCATACAGAACTAAGCAAAGCATTAGAGCTGGATGTATATAGTATGGTTGCAAAGCAAAAATCAGAAAGCTTAAGAGAAACTTCTATCCGATATTTAACTGAAGAAAACTTAGAGGAATTTCGCGAAGATGCTCGTAATATTAATGGATTAGGCAGTTATAATAAATTAAAGCTACGCTATCGACCAGAGCATCTTACGGATTTTGCTTACCATAGCTTATTTAATTTCAGCAGTCAGGACTATCACGGGGCATTAGCATCTGAAATAGCAAATCAAGTAAAGCATACGAACACGATACAAAACCCTTATGAGATATCCTTAGAGCAGCATTTTCGCTACTCTAAACAATCTAGCTATGAACACACTTGGGAAGTTACTGGAGAGCTTGTCTACAAGGAAGAGGACAACTTAGCGGATTGGCTATTTAACGAACCAGTATTTGGCGATCTTATACCCGCGTTGGAGGATACGGAAAATGATAATTATAATTTTATTCATGATTTTGATTCTAAATCCTTGTCGGGTAGAGTAAATGCGCAGCATTTCTGGGCATTCCACCCCACCAGACATTTATATCCACTAGCTGGTGTTTATTTTTTTGATCAAACGTATAGGAGCAGTGACTACCAGCGTTTAACAAATGGTGATATACATAGTTTTAAACAAGCTGGCTTTGACAATGATTTGAAAATGAATTTAATAGACCTGTATGCTGGATTTCAATATAAATTTCAGCTAAATAAAATAACTTTCAGACCAGGTTTGGTATATCATCATTATACTTGGAAAGCAGACCAATTGGAAGAGCAGATAGTCAATAAAAATAAAGGTGTATTATTGCCTGAATTTGAAGGGGTTTATAGGATATCTAGTTCGGATAACCTTAAGTTGGAATACCATCTTAAATCAGAGTTTGTAGAAGCATCTAGGTTGGCAAATAGATTACGCCTAGTTCACTTTAATCAACTTTTTAAAGGAAATGAAAATTTAGAGAACAGATTATACCACGATGTAGATTTAGCTTATAGAAGGCTTAGGCTTTTTAAAGGATATCATCTCAACTTAAACCTTAACTACAAGCGTTTTGAGAAAACAATTAGCAATCAAACACATATAGATGGGATCGATCAAATAAGCTCTTCAATCTACTCCGAATCACCTGAAAACCAATACATATTTATGGGAACTATAGGGCGTCACTTTGGTCGCGTTGGTATTACTTTAAGTGGGTTGGCGAGCTATATGGAGTACGACAGGTATATTAACGATACGAGAGTAAAGTATGACGCACAGCTTTATAACTACACCTTATACATAGAAAACCTACATAGAAAAGGCCCTAAGCTTCGATTAGGTATACGACAGAACTTTAGTGTTTCTAAATCCACCAATTTTGAGAGTAAATTTATGAGCCTTATGCCATCGGCCAGATTTAGTTACTCCTTCTTAAAGCAATTTACTTTTAAGGCAAATTATTCTCATACGATTTATAATAATCAAAGCAATAAACAAAGCTATAGCTATGAAGAGGCAACCGCTTCACTCTATTATAAAATACCCAAAAGCGCATGGGGTATAGAAATAAGCGGAGAAAATTTATTCGATAATAAGTTCATTCATCATAATTCTTTCGACCAATTTATATCATACGATCAGCGAGTGTATATACAACCTAGAACAGTATTGCTTACCATTTCCTATCAGTTATAATAAAAAAAGCCCAAGCAAACTGCTTGGGCTTCTTTAAATATATTTTGTTTGCTATTAACCAGCAAGAGCTTCGGCACCACCAACGATTTCCAAAATCTCGGCAGTAATGGCAGCTTGTCTCGCTTTGTTATATTGCAATACCAATTCGTCACGCAATTCTTGTGCGTTGTCTGTAGCTTTATGCATCGCTGTCATACGTGCACCATGCTCACTGGCCACAGAGTCTCTAAGTGCTTTAAACAATTGTGTTTTTAAACTCTTAGGGATTAATTCTTTTATTATTTCTTCCTTACTAGGCTCATAAATATAATCCAACTCTACTTCTTGTTCTAAATCAGAAGATTCGTTCTCTATAGGTAAGAAGGTTTCGGTAACAATCACTTGGTTAGCAGCATTTCTAAAACTGTTGTAAACTATATCTATTTTATCATAGGTAGCATCCACAAACAAGTCCATTAAATATTCTGCTATCTCTGCTGTATTTTCGAAAGTTAGATCGTCTAAAATCTCATTATTATTTAAAATAATATAAGAAGATTTAGACAGAATATCATTTCCTTTTTTACCGATAGTAAGATAATCTATTTCTTTGCCTAAGTACTTTGTTTCGGCTAACTCTTTGGCTCTTCGAATTGCGTTAGAGTTAAACGCACCAGCCAAACCACGGTTAGAAGTAATTAATATTACAAGCACTTTTTTAATTTCTCTTTGCTCGGCATATACACTTCCGCTATCACCTTCTAACGAAGCACTTAAGTTTTGCAGTAACTCTGTAAGCTTCTCCGAATACGGACGCATTGCAGTAATTGCATCTTGCGCACGTTTAAGTTTTGCAGCCGACACCATCTTCATGGCATTGGTAATCTGCATAGTAGAGCCTACTGAGTTAATCCTACTTCGTATGTCCTTTAAATTGGCCATTTATTACGTTTAAAATAATTATGGTTTATGCTTTGTACTTTTGAGAAACTTCTTTTGCAACTTTCTCTAACACTGCTGTTAGTTCATCATTGAACTTTCCAACTTTCAATGCATCTAATGTATCTCTGTGTTGTAAGTTTAATTGCTCTAAGAAATCCTTCTCAAATTCGCGTACTTTTTCAACAGGTACTTCACGCAATAAGTTTTGTGAACCTGCATAGATAATCGCTACTTGATCTTCTACAGTATATGGATCGTTTTGTGCTTGTTTAAGAATCTCTACGTTACGTTTACCTTTCTCGATAACGTTCATTGTAGCAGCATCTAAATCAGAACCAAACTTAGCGAAAGCTTCTAGTTCACGGAACTGTGCTTGGTCTAATTTTAATGTTCCAGATACCTTTTTCATAGATTTAACCTGTGCAGATCCTCCAACACGAGATACAGAAATACCTACGTTAATTGCAGGACGTACCCCAGAGTTAAATAAATCTGACTCAAGGAAAATCTGTCCGTCAGTAATCGAAATTACGTTGGTCGGAATATATGCAGAAACGTCACCCGCTTGTGTTTCAATAATTGGTAGAGCAGTAAGTGAACCACCACCTTTTACTTTGTCTTTTAAAGACTCTGGTAAGTCGTTCATGTTTCTAGCTACCTTATCATCTCCAATAATCTTTGCAGCACGCTCTAATAAACGAGAGTGTAAGTAGAAAACGTCTCCTGGATATGCCTCACGTCCTGGTGGACGACGAAGTAATAAAGATACCTCACGGTATGCTACTGCTTGCTTAGATAAGTCATCATATACAATAAGTGCAGGACGACCTGTATCACGGAAATACTCACCGATAGCTACTCCAGCAAATGGCGCATAAACTTGCATTTGCGCGGGGTCTGAAGCGTTTGCTGCTACGATAGTAGTATAAGCCATAGCTCCGTTGTCTTCTAAAGTTTTTGCGATGTTCGCAACAGTAGAAGCTTTTTGTCCGATAGCTACGTAGATACAATATACTGGTTCACCAGCATCATAAAATTCTTTTTGATTAAGAATGGTGTCGATACAAACGGTAGTTTTACCTGTTTGACGGTCACCAATTACTAATTCACGTTGCCCTCTTCCTACTGGAATCATGGCATCGATAGATTTAATACCAGTTTGTAGTGGCTCTGTTACTGGTTGACGATAGATTACTCCTGGCGCCTTACGTTCTAACGGCATTTGGTATGTTTCTCCAGTAATTGGACCCTTACCATCAATTGGTTCACCAAGTGTGTTTACTACACGACCTACAATACCTTCACCTACATTGATAGATGCGATACGTTGGGTACGTTTTACAGTAGCACCTTCGTTTACACCACTAGAAGGGCCTAATAATACCACCCCTACGTTGTCTTCTTCTAAGTTAAGAACGATACCTTCTAGTCCTCCATCGAATTCAACCATCTCGCCGTACTCGGCATTTGTCAGGCCATAAACTCGAGCAATACCATCTCCTACGGTAAGAACAGTTCCAACCTCATCCAATGAAGCTGTAGCTTCGAAATTGGTTAGTTGTTTCTTTAAAATTGCTGATACTTCAGCTGGTTTTACATTCGCCATTTTATATCGGTATTATAATCTTTTAGTAAATTCTTTTTTTATGGTTTTTAATTGGTTAGCAATACTTGCATTGTATTCGGTATCACCAACTCTAATTATAAAGCCTCCTAATAAGTCAGGATTTATCTTGCTTGTAAGTATAACTTTATTTGCATTAGTTATTTCTTTAGCTTTTGCTAACACACGCTCTTCAACTTCTGGAGTTAATTCAGTAGCAGTAATAACTTCTACTTCCTTTATTCCTTTGCGATTGTTATACAAATCTAGATAAGATTTTGCTACATCTTGCAATAAGTCAACACGTTTGTTATGCAGTAACACTTCAATCAATCTGTGTGTAGCTTTAGATTGATTAGCAAACACTTCGAGCAGCACTTCTCTTTTATCTGCCGCTTTTATAATAGGGCTTCCCAGTGCAAGTCGCAAATCTTTGCTATCCTTTATAGTAGCATACACAGACTGCATGTCTTGCTGCACCACATCTGTAGTGTTTTGCTGATCGGCTTCCAGTAATAAAGCCTTGGCATAACGCAAGGCGGCTCTACTTGTACTCATCTATATTAATTAAGTTTTGCTCCTTCTAGCATGTTATTGATAACCTTCATCTGCTTATCTTTATCTGATAGTTCAGACTTAACCACTTTCTCAGCAATATCTAAAGACAGCTCTGCAACCTGATCACGAATCTCGGTCATAGCAGCAGCTTTTTCATTACGAATAGCTTCTTGTGCACTAGCGATAAGTTTATCAGCTTCTAACTTTGCATCTTCTTTTGCTTCGGTTAGCATTTTCTCACGTAATTGTTTCGCTTCAGAAAGCATTTGATCTCTTTCTGCACGAGCCTCTTGTAGTAATTTTTCATTATCAGCTTTTAAGTTAGCCATTTCTATTTTGGCTTTTTCTGCTGCTTCTAACGCATTATTTATAGAGTCTTCTCTTGCAGTTACAGCACCTAAAATAGGTTTCCACGCAAACTTTTTAAGTAAGATAAGTAAAATTACGAATGTTAAAACAGACCAAAATAAAAGGCTCTCTGGGTTCGTGATATTCATAATATAATATTATTAAGTTGTTTTGTTTAATTTTAATTAGAATCATTTTGCAACCAACCGTTGCAAAATGATTCTAGTTTTTTGTCAATCGTCCAATTACGCGATTAGAGCAACTACTACTGCGAAAAGAGCTACCCCCTCGATAAGTGCCGCTGCAATAATCATCGCTGTTTGGATTTTTGAAGCTGCTTCAGGCTGTCTTGCGATTGCCTCCATTGCTGCTTTACCAATTGCGCCGATACCAAATCCAGCACCTAGTACTGCGATACCTGCTCCGATTGCTGCTAATGTTCCAGTCATAATAAATGAACTTTATAAATAAAAATTAAACAAAAAAATTACTCTTCTGATGTTGCCACTGCCTGTCCAATGAACAAGGCTGCTAACAACGTAAATATATATGCTTGTAAAGCTGCTACTAACAGCTTTAATACGGTCATAAACAATACAAATAAGATTGACACCGGTGCGATAGCAACGCTACCAAAAATAAAGATTAACGATGACAAACTTAAGATAATAATGTGCCCTGCAGTCATGTTTGCAAACAAACGAACCATCAAAGCAAATGGTTTTGTCAAAGTACCAATAATTTCAATTAAAGCTAATAAAGGCTTTAATGGAAGAGGTACTGGTGGATTTAAAATATGGCTCCAATAATGTTTATTACCATTGAATGTAGTCAATAGGTAAACAATAATTGCCATTGTAAATGTAAAGATGATGTTTCCTGTTAAGTTTCCTCCAAATGGGAAGAAAGGAATAATACCTATAATGTTGTTAATCCAAATAAAGAAGAATACGGTTAATAAATATGGCATAAATCTACTTGCATGACTTCCTAATTGAGGTACTGCGATATCATCACGTACAAACAGAATTAACGGCTCCATGAATCCTGCTAAACCTCTAGGTGCTTTATCATTCTTTTTATACGGTCTTGCAGCCGACATAAAGATGATTAATAACAACACTAAAGAAAGTAACATAGAGAAAACTGTCTTTGTAATAGAGAAATCTAAAGGTCTATATTCGTATTTGAATGGTTTAGCTAATACGCTGGTTGCGTCAAAATCAGCTTGATCAAATTTATCTGCGTAGAAAATATTTTCGTCGTAACGAACAAATTTGTTTCCGTTTGCCTCAACCACTACTTTCCCAGAGTTATCATGGTCAAATTTAGAAGATGAAAATACGGTTAGACCGTTATCGGTCCATAGGATGATTGGCAGGTGTAATGTAACCGGACTTCCTTTCCAATCGGTAATATGAAATTCATGGGAATCCCAAACGTGACTATCAATCAATTCTATCGGATTGAATCCCTCTTTCTCTTGCTTATCATTTTGCGCTATTCCAATCATAGCCATAAGCCCAAAAACTAGAGTAAGAAGCAATCTAAAATTAGCCTGGTTTTTCATCTTTATAATTTACACTTAATGGTTTAAGGTCTTAAATTTCGGTGCAAAAATACGTTATTTATTGATAATACACCTATTAAACTGGCTTTTTTTTACGAACCTCATTTAAGCTATGCAATAGTAAGGCTATCAAGCATTTTGGATTTTTAATAATCGAATCACATACCATACTTGAAGGAAAAGAAAAAGAAAGAAAGGAGCAAAAAACACCAATACCGCTGGAATTTTATTTGGAATTGAATCGCCAACTAATGGATAAAGAAACCAAACAGTAGCAAACATTTTAATTAAAACTCCAAAAATATAGGCAAAACCCGTGAAATTCGGAACTACATAATTAATTAAAAAAACAAAACTAGTAACCAAAGCAAACAATCCAAAAAGGAAAACATAAAGTTTGGTAGCACTATAGAAAAGTGGAGTATCTGGCCAGATACTTGAAAACAAAAATTGATGCGTAAAGGCTAGAATTAAAACTAGAGCAACAAAAGAAATAAAATACTGAATTATAAGTCGTTGCATATATTATTTGGAAGAGGAGTTTTCTTTCTTTTTGGACATTCGTATTACTTTCTTTATCACAAAATAAAGCGCAGAGAATACACCAAACAAAGAAAATATTATACTGAAAGCATGATAGTTATTTGGATATTTTTCATCTAACCATACCCCTAGAAATACAAATACAGTAATAGTAACTGCCATTTGTATCCCTATTTGTGTGAACTCTACCCACGTATTAAGCTCTTTTTTGTTTTTCTTTATTGGATCGTTGTTCTTCATTATCTTGTTGCAATACTTTTACACTCCCTTTCATATTGCAATTGGCATTAAACTCTGCACCAGGCTCTATACCTAATTCCGAAGTTTCTATTTCTCCATTAACAACTGCAGATGCACGTAACATTAACATCCCTGTTACTTTTACCTCTCCTTCTATTTTTCCTTCTACATCAGCATTGTCACAATGCAATAAACCTTTAATAATCCCAGTTTTTCCAACCACCACACGTGAGGGGGAAGTTATGTTTCCTTCTACCGTACCATCTATTCTAAAAAATCCAGAAGATTGAATGTCTCCTATAATGGTAGTTCCTTCATTTATTCGATTTTCTGAGGTAGATACATCTGAATTACGATTTTTCTTAGATTTTTTATCTGAAAACATAAGGGTATATTATTTGAAATTCTGTATTAAATAATCTTCTAAGTTTTTATGAATCAAAATCTTAGCGTAATTTCCAGAAGAAATTTCAAAGCCAGTTTGCTCAATAGGATCGTCTTCATCTTCTTGTAATCTTTCTGATAGACCTTGTACTCCTAACCTAGAACGCAATCCATGGACTACTACAAATGTTACTTCTGGATCATAATAATCTATAGAGACTTTAAGACTAGAATAATCCAATTCTTCTAATTTTTCTTCTAATTGTTCTTTTAACTCTTCTGCTTGATCTAGTTCTTGTGAAGAAAAAGCAAATACTAATTTCCAACGTTTAGCATCTTGATCGGTTTCAAAACGATTAAATTTTAATCGCGGCAAATCTTCTGAATGGATTTTCTCGGCTTGCTTTCCTTCTGGCGAGTTTGGATAATTTAATGCCACAAAATTTAGTGCTTCGGCATAGGCTTCATATCCTTCTATTTTCCCTAATAAGGTAGCTTTTAGCAATTCAAACTTTGGTACAATTTCTTCGCCAGTATAACGATCTATATATTCTTCGGTTTGCTCGAGAGCAAGCTCGTAATCACCAGAGTTGTACAATGCATAAGTTTGATTGTAATGATATTCAGGGCTACTATCGTCTTCGTCATAAAACGATTGTGGATCGGTTATAATTTTAGCATAACGAGAGTCTGGATATTCGGTTAGAATCTTATTTTTCATACGATTCATTTCCGATGTATTTCCTTCTTCTTCATATATTCTATATAAATGATATTCTGCTGGAAGAATAAGTCGTTCTTCTGGATTGTTTTCCAATAACTGTTCTAAACGACCTGCAGCAAGCTCATTTTCTTTAAATTTTTCTTTATAAATCAATCCTAATTGATAGTAAGCAAAATCTCTCTCCCCAATAATGCTATCAATCACTTTTGGTTCTGTAGGAATAGCATCGATATATGCTTGTGGATTGAATCTTTCATCGTCTAATATAGAAGTGCCTCCTGCAGCAAACATTTCTTCTTCCTCTTCCATACTACCCATTCCACGTTTGTTCGATAAACGCCAGTTATCTTCTAATTTTCTATTTCCCCACATTTGCTCAAACTCTTGTTTACCATACGCTGCTTGTGTGGAATTATAGAAATAAAACTTAGAACCTTGTTGCTCCTCTCCTCTACGATTACGCAATCCAGATCCACCGCTTAATAATCGTTCTTCGGCTTTTGCTTGTGCTATAGAGTCGGCAATTGCTTTCTCACGTAAAGCGTCTGTATACTCAGTGAAATAGGCTAATCTTTCTGCATCACTCATTTTGGTAAGACCAATAATACTATCCGTATGTTGAGCGACACCTTCATATTTAATAACGTCATCTAAGTTATCACGTTTTTTTTGAGTACGACGATGCACTAATGTATTGGGTTGCAAAAAAGTTAAAGTACTATCGTAATAAGCTCCAGCTTCTTTATATAATGCTTTGTCAAAGCTCATTTCGGCTAGAGTATTATAGTTGACAGCTTGCAACTTTTCATCTTCCATGTATGCTTGTACACTTTTGTTATAATATTCTTCGGCTATTTCAAGACGATTTTCTTTGTGATGGTACAAAGCTATATGATGATAAATATGATCTAAATAAGGTCTGTTCTCTCTATCTTTTTCAAACTTCGAGAAAAACTTTTCTAATTCTTCTTTTTCTTCTGGAGTAGTATAAGTTGTGTTTTCTACTTTTTCTAAATGCGCATGAACATAATAATCACGTAATGTGCGACGGTGTAGATCTATAACTTTATCAAAAGCGATATTCGCACTATCTTTTTTATCTAATTGATTATACAACTGCCCTTCTATAAATCTATAGCGGCCTTTCTTTTCATTATCTCTTACATTTTCTGCCGCTTCCTGAACAAAAGGAATAGCTTCTGGAATAGAATCCATTTGAATATAGGCTTGCGCAATCATAATGGATGCATCGGCTCTTGTGTCCTTATCCAACTCTGCATCGTTTAGCGTTCGTTTAAGAAGCTCAATAGCCACTTCCTCATTTTCTAAACGTACATAAGTTTTTGCACGCCATATATTAGCGTCATTGATACTTTTACTAGATGGGTAACGGGTAAGAATAAAATTGAATGCATCTATAGCAGGAATAAATCGTCCTTCATAATAACGTGCTTTTCCTAATAACAGATAAGCTTCTGCCATTTTAGGATTTCGCTCTTTACCGTTAATATACATTCCGTGTTTTTGAATCGCAATTATTGCTTTCTCCTCTGCTCGGTCAAAAGAAGTGGGATTAGAATCATAATCGATTTCTTCTTCATTTGGATTTGGAAGCGTAATACGCTCTACTGGAAGGATTTCCCAAAAATCATCTTTATAGCTCTCGATTAAGCTTTCTTTGCCCTCTTTTAATGCTTCTTCTCCATTAAATATAGCATTGTACTGCGCAGTAAGCGCATGATACTTTCTGTTTAAAGTCTTATTCTTCTTAGTAGAACAAGAAACAATAAATAATGCTAAAGCACATCCTGCTAAAAGTAAGTGTATTCGCTTCAAAACAAGTAGTTTTATTATTCTACTGAAAAGGGTTTTATTACATTGCATATTAATACAATCTACCCATTATACAGCAAGTTGTAAAAATACATTTTCTTTTTAGAACTATAATAGCATTAAGACTTAAAATGGAAAATCTGAGTTTAAAACTTGTATTCTTTGTACTTTTGCAGTCAAAATAAAGAAGTATGCCTAGATTTCATACGCTAAAGGTTAATCTAATAGAACGACTAACACTTGAGGCAGTTTGTATTGAATTTGAAGTTCCTGAATCTCTTAAAGATGCATTTAAATTTGATGCAGGACAATATTTAACCATAAAGCACCCAAATAACGGAGAAGAAATTCGAAGAGATTATTCTATTTGTTCCAGCCCAAGTAGTGGTAAATTACAAGTTGGGGTAAAAGAAGTAAAAGGAGGAAGATTCTCAGTTTTTGCAAATAAAGAATTAAAAGCTGGAGATAGTCTTGAGGTTATGGAACCACAAGGCCGATTTGTTTTTACAAGCGATGCGAATCGCAAAGCAAACTATGTTGCAATCGCAGCTGGAAGTGGTATTACTCCTGTATTATCGATTATTGCAGATGCTTTAGAAAATGAATCTCAATCTACATTTTTATTGATTTACGGAAATAGAACCGAAGAACAAACTATGTTCCTTTCGCAAATCCGAGCACTTCAAGCAAAATATCCAGAACGTTTTCAATTAGAATTAGTTTATAGCCAACAACACGTTGATGACACAAAATTTGGTCGAATAGATAGATCTATCATAAACTTCTTTATGAAGAATAAATACAAAGATCTAACGGTTGACACATATTTTTTATGTGGCCCTGGAGACTTGATAGAGCAAGCAAAAAATGTATTAATAGATAATGGGGTTGATGAAGAGAATATACGATTTGAATTATTCACTTCTTCGCAAAAAGAGGAGGTTATTGTAACCGATGGAATGACGAAGATAACAGTTATCTTAGACGATGAAGAAACATCCTTTGATATGGATCAAGAAAATCTTGTCTTAGACTCTGTATTAGATCAAGGTTTAGATGCTCCATATTCTTGTCGTGGTGGTATTTGCAGTACATGTATGGCACATGTGAAAAAAGGAAAAGCAAAAATGCGAAAAAATCAAATTCTTACCGATGATGAAGTAGAACAAGGATATATTCTAACTTGTCAAGCACAACCTACTACTCCAACAATAGTAATAGATTACGACGATATATAAATAGTTAAGCGATAACCGCTTCTATTTTCTTAACCACAAAAGCTGCCGGAATGGTTTCCATTACTTTTTCGTAACCTTCTGGCAGTTTATTTCCGTATACTGACGTAGGAATAAGTGGGAATTTTTCTCTATCGGCAACCAACTGATTCTCTTTAGACTGATGGAACGGTGCGAATCCTGCATAAGGATGCGTATTTCCCCATAAAGTAAGAACTGGTATGTTATATAATGCAGCTAAATGCCCATTGCCACTATCCATAGAAACCATAACATCTAATTGTTCTATAATTTCTAATTCCGTTTGAAGATTATATTTTCCTGCTACACTAATTGTATGGTTAAAGCTTTTATCTAATTGTTCTAGTGTAGTTACTTCTTTTTTACCGCCTCCAAAAAGAAAGATTTGATATTTTCCTGATTCACTTAGCATTCTAATAACCTCTTTCATCATGGCTAAAGGATACTGTTTGCTTTCATGTGCAGCAAAAGGTGCTATTCCTATATACTTTTTATTAGGAATAAATAACTCTGCTATCGAATTACTAACTTTACTCTTCTTGGGATAGGTATGCTTTTTTAAATCTATAGGAAATCCAAGATTAGCAAACACATCTGCATAACGTTCATGCGTAGTTTTTAATGGTTTAATTTCATCCCCATTGGCTTGAGTTAATGCTTTTTTCTCTGCCCTACCTTTATTTATTTTGGCAACTGGAATAGAATTCAAACTAAAATATAAATCCATGATTTTTGTACGTAATACCTGATGTAAATCAGCTACAGCGTCAATACCAAGATCCTTAGCTTCTTTGGCAAGTTTAATTAACCCTGGAATACCTTTGTGTTTTCCGTATACCTCTGCATCCAAAAAATTGGTTCTAGGAAGAGATTGGAATAAAGGTTTAAGAAAACTTCTAGACATTATCGTGATTTTTAAATCTGGATAGGTGTCTAGAAGCACTCTTAAAACTGGTACGGTCATCGCCACATCTCCCATAGCAGATAAACGAATTACCAGTATATGTTTTGGTTTTGCCATCTAGCTATTATTTATTTCGCAGAACAGGATTCAGCTCATCGTCATTGTACATTTTCATTTGCTTGTACACCTTCATATATTTTCTACCTGCTTCTATATCATCAAGCAATTGTTGTATTGCTGTACTTAAATCCACACGTTGTTCTAATAGAACATCTAATTTCTTTTGACATGCGTCACGGTGATCTTGTGTAGCATCATCACGAGTTGCTTCTTCGTGCATATGATATATTTTTAATGCTAAAATAGATAACCTATCTACTCCCCACGCTGGACTTTCGGTATTGATTGTAGCATCCTTATTGGGAGTTACATCCTTATATTTTTCTAAGAAATAGCTATCTATATACTCTACCGTATCCGTTCTATCTTGGTTAGACGCATCTATTTTACGCTTTAGCTCTAAGGCTGCTACTGGATCGATTTCAGGATCACGAATGATATCTTCATAGTGCCATTGCACAGTATCTATCCAACATTTTCTATATAATAAATGTTCTATAAGTTGGCTTTCTTTATCATATGGGTTTTTGAACTCTTGATCAACACTATCTAGAACGTGATACTTATCGATAACTTCTTTAAAAATGGCATTGGCCTTATCCGTAAACATAAGATGCGGTCTTTTTTAGATTAATATTTTATTCTAACAAAGGTATTATTTTCTTAGATATAATATTGCTTATCCTATCCTAAGGTTATTAGAATATCGGCAATTTGCATTTAATCAAGAGCTAATCATGTATTAGAAGATATTATTCCATATGATTTACTTGGCTAACATAGACATAATCTTTATTTTTGTGTTTTTAGCACTAAAATTATACAATTATGTGGCGTAATATTTTTGAAGGTATTAGTTCTTTCTTTACAGAGGTAGCTTTCGCTCCACTAAATGCTCTTTATGCTTTAGAGCTTAAAACATGGTGGGGAGGTAACTTATTTACGTGGATATTCATGTCTATTCTAGTGATACTACTTGTATACTGGATACGACAACTGAAAATATTTGACGAAAACGGCGAAGAAGATAAAAGTATAAAGGCACACTCTTTTCTTGAATAAGAAAAGCAATGCACCTTATATAATTCTATAGCGATATTTGTAGTTACAGTAAGTCTGTACCTATATCGCTTCTATAATACATCCTGTCGAATGTGATTTTATCTACATTTTGATAGGATTTTTTTATGGCTTCTTGGAAAGTATCGGCAAGCGAAGTTACTGCTATTACACGTCCACCATTGGTTAGCACATCGCCATCTTTAAGTATGGTTCCTGCATGGTAAACTATACTATCTCTCACAGAATCTATTCCTTCGATTAATTTACCTTTCTCATAATCGGTAGGATATCCTCCAGACACTAGCATAACGGTTGCCGCTGACTGGGTATCGATTTTCACCTCTATCTCATTTAATCTATGGCTTGCAGATGCTTCAAACATTTCTACTAAATCTGTTTGAATTCTTGGAAGAACTACTTCACTTTCTGGATCGCCCATTCGTACATTATATTCTATCATATATGGGTCTCCTGCATCATTAATCATAAGGCCTAAGAATATAAAGCCTACAAAATCCATATTCTCTTCTTGAATACCTTTTATAGTGGGTTTTACAATACGATCTTCTACTTTCTTTATAAGTTCATCTGTAGCAAATGGTACGGGAGAAATCGCCCCCATTCCACCAGTATTAAGTCCTGTATCGCCTTCACCTATACGTTTATAATCTTTGGCATTTGGAAGAATTTTATAATTTTCACCATCTGTCAATACAAATACACTTAATTCGATACCTGTTAAAAATTCTTCAATAACTACAGTATTACTAGCCTCTCCAAACATCTCTTCCATCAACATAGCTCGGAATTCTTTTTTAGCCTGCGCTAACGAATCGATAATAAGTACTCCTTTACCAGCTGCAAGTCCATCAGCTTTAAGTACATAAGGTGCATGTAACGTTTCTAAAAAAGCTTCTCCTTGATCTACTGTTTCCTTTGTAAAAGCCTTATATGCCGCAGTGGGAATATTATAGCGTTCCATAAAATCTTTGGCAAAAGCTTTACTGCCTTCTAATTGGGCTGCTTTTTTGTCTGGACCAATGACTTTTACATGTTTTAGATTGTTTTTTCCTTTAATATAATTGGTTATTCCTTTTACCAAAGGTAATTCTGGGCCAACCACAACCATATTAATATCATGTTCTAAAATAGCTTTTTCGATGCCTTTAAAATCATCTACTGCTAAGTTTAAATTATTGGCTATAGATGCTGTACCCGCATTCCCTGGAGCTACAAATAGTGACTTACATTTATCGCTCTGCATTATTTGTCTTGCAAAAGCATGTTCTCTACCACCAGATCCTATTATTAAAATATTCATCAATATGTTGTTTTACAGTAAATTATTTAAAGCTTATTAATAGGCCTTATCTTCTCCTTTGATAATATTATAAACAGTTAAAAATATAATCTTTATATCCAAAAATAACGACCAATTTTCTAAATAAAATATATCGTATTTAACGCGATTAATAATGTCTTTCTCTGTTTCTACCTCTCCTCGATATCCACTAACTTGAGCTAATCCAGTAATACCAGGCTTAATAAAATGACGTACCATAAACTTATCTATGCGTGAGGCATACATATGCGTATGGCTTACCATATGTGGTCTAGGTCCAACAATAGACATATCGCCAAATAATACGTTCATAAATTGAGGTAACTCGTCTAAACTTGTTTTTCTTAGAAACTTACCAACTCGAGTTATTCTTTGATCTCCGCGAGTAACTTGATGTAAATCGGCAGTTGGATTAGGTTTCATAGATCGAAACTTGTAACAATAAAACTCTTCGTAATCTAAACCATTCCTTTTCTGCTTAAAGAACACTGGGCCTTTGGAGTCTAGCTTAATTAAAATAGCCACTAAGGGTGTAAACCAAGAAAGGACTCCAAAAATAACCAACAACGACACTATAATATCGAATGTACGTTTGATCACTTTATTTATAGGTTCGTCTACTGGAATGGTTCGTAAGGAAACAATAGGCAATACCCCGTAATATTCCATAGTTAACTTACGTGAATAAATATCTTTATTATCTGGAAGAAATTTTAATACAATCAAATTATTATCTACAAAATCGATGAGCTTATGAATATATTCATTCTCTATTTCTGCAAGGGACACATAAATTTCCTCAATATTATTTTTTTGTATATAATAGAAAATAGGCTCTAATCCTTTCTCTTCAATTTCATTTGTATCTATGACTTTATCTAAAACATATCCATATTCTAATCGTTGATTAAAAAAGGATTCTAATTGTTTGGTTTTAGCATTATTACCTAAAATCACGACTCTTCTAACATTCCCTTTTAAATACAAACGGTATTTTTTTAATAAATAAAAGAGAGTAAACTTGGCTATAGAAACTAAAACCATGCTTATTAAAGTGAACTTAAGAATAGTGTTAGAATGTATCCAAGAATGTGTATGATAACCAAAATAAGCATAGAGAATCAAACCAAGCATTATGGTTTGTTTTGCCAATAAAATAAAGAGATCTGTAGCGTGTGTGTAACGATATACTACATAGAATTTAGTTGCTAAGGATATTAATAACCAACCAATAGTTATATAAACACCAAAGTTAACTTCATTGATATACGGTAGAAGAATAAAATACGCTGTAATATAAAGGATACATATATCTGCTATATATGCAAGGGGACGAATCCATCCTGAATATCTTCCTTTTTTAAACATATATTAGTTTTTTCTAATATGTTCGTGTTCTGAGAAATCTTTGTGAGCACTTTTATATAACTCTTCTTTACTTAGGCTCTTAAAATATGCGAAAGGTTTTCGCATTCCTTCTTCTCTACTTACTTTAGGTTCCCATCCTAATATTTTCTTAGCAAGACTAATATCTGGTCTGCGTTGCATTGGGTCATCTTCAGGTAATTCTTTAAATATAATTCTATTATTTGCACCTGTTAAACTCAAAACCTCTTCCGCAAAATCTAAAATCGTCATTTCTTCTGGGTTCCCTATGTTTACGGGATAAACATAGTCACTTAATAAAAGTCTATACAACCCTTCTATTTGATCTTCTATAAAACAAAAAGAACGAGTTTGAAGCCCATCTCCAAATACAGTTAAATCTTCTCCGCGTAATGCTTGTCCCATAAATGCAGGAATTACTCTACCATCGTTTAATCGCATTCGTGGGCCATAAGTATTAAAAATACGTGCTATACGGGTTTCCATTCCATGATAACGATGATAAGCCATAGTTATGGCTTCTTGAAAACGTTTGGCTTCGTCATACACTCCTCTAGGGCCAATAGAACTTACATTTCCATAATAATCTTCAGATTGCGGATGAACTAATGGATCTCCATATACTTCAGATGTCGAAGCAATAAGAATTCGTGCATTTTTTTCACGTGCTAGACCCAATAAGTTATGTGTTCCTAAAGCACCTACTTTTAAAGTGTGGATTGGTATTTTTAGATAGTCTATAGGACTTGCTGGAGATGCAAAATGAAGAATGTAATCTAAATCGCCTGGAATATGGACAAATGTAGTTACATCGTGATTGTAAAATTCAAAATTTTTATTGGGAAAAAGGTGTTCTATATTTTTTAAATCGCCAGTAATTAGGTTGTCCATTCCTATTACTTGATAGCCTTCATTTATAAATTTGTCACATAAATGTGAGCCTAAAAATCCGGCCGCCCCGGTGATTAAAACTTTTTTCATAAATATTTTCTGTTGAGAAGTTGCGCTTACAAATAATTATATTTTTTGAGGAAGTTAAAATATCCCTACTTGAATATAACTATATGTTTATGCAGGTTTTTGCAACTTTTCTTTAAACACCAAATATATAAATTTAGAGTTTCCTACTAGATAACGACGCCACATTCTTTTTGGTTCTTGAATAAATCGGAAAAACCACTCCATTCCTATTTTCTGCATCCATATTGGAGCTCGTTTAACCTCTCCGGCATAAACATCAAAGCTACCGCCCACGCCCATAATAAAGTTTACTTGCCGTAAAGCTTCTCGATGTCTATATAAGAAGTTTTCTTTAAAAGGTGAAGAAATAGCTACAAATAACATTTGTGCTTTTGATTCTATTATATCGTTTACAATCTCCTCCTCCTCTTCTTTTTTAAAATATCCATTTCGAAATCCTGCAATTAGATCTTTTCCAAATTTATCTTCATATATGTTTACTAATCTAGTCACTACTTCTTCTTTAGCCCCTAGAAGATAAATTTTATATCCTTTTTTTGCAGCCATCTCAACAAGATTACCCATCAAATCAACACCTGCAACGCGCTCTTTAAGTGGTTTTCTTAAAATTTTAGATGCCCAAATCACCGCTTGTCCATCCGCATTAATAATATTTGCTTCATTAACACTTTTACGCAGATCTACATCTTCTTGCATAGCTACAATTTTCCCAGCATTCACAACTGTATGATGCAACTGTTTCTTCTGCTTAATAGCATAATCTACCTTTTGCAAAGTTTCTTGCATACTTAAATTATGTACCTGTGTATTTAATAATTGAATTACTTGCATATATCTGTAATACTATGAACGTTACTTATTTCATATTAGCATCTACTATATAGAGGATTATTTAATGAAAAGGTTGCTTACAAAAATAGGAAATGTTAGATGAATTGAACCGATAGTTACTTATGAAGTATTTAAATTTTTCAAAAAATCCTGATTTTGACTCGAAAACAAAACTAATTTCTAGGCAATCTCTGAAGAATAAATAAGAAAGTAAGCCAATACATGAGATATACTCTATCGAAGAAATTACCACCTAAAGCTACTAAAAATAGAATTCCGATACTTAAGACAATCAACGTAGAACTCCAATACAACTGTCTAAGAATAAGATTATAAAACAAATAAACAAACAAGAGGAATCCTAAAATACCGAAATTCAAGAAAATATCGATAAAGCCCATCTCTGTTAATTGCGTGGAATTATTCAATCCACCTACGAGATAGTTTACCATACTCCAATGCTCTGCAACAAATTGCCATGTATCTTGCGCATATACATTGCGATAGGATAAAGCAAAAGTCAGAAAATCTTCTTTTTGATATAGTTCTACAAGTACTGAAAAAACATCGATTAACCTGTCTCGAATTATAAATACACCTACTACTAAACCACTAACTACAAACCAAAACCATTTTTTTAAGTACCAAGCTCTATCTAAAACTAAAATTGCGTAAAACAATAATAAAAATAAATATGAGCTTTTGGTGCCAGAGAATAAAGCTGCAATACTTAATGCAAATATTAAAATCGAATAGGCTTTTACCTCGCCCCAATGTCTTTGTAAAAGATATGCCGAAGAAATGCTTATCATGTAGAAATAACTTACATAGGAAGAAGGAAATAAAAATCCAGAAATTCCAAATCGTTCTGGATCGGTATATGTGTGAACCACATATGCTCTAAATAACAGACCTACAAATACTGATAAAGCCATACCACCTGCAAATACCACAAAGACATTTCGTATTTTACGTGGGACACCACTTTTAGAATCACCAGTTTCTTCACTTAAGAATAAAAAGAGAGGGAAAATATAGATATATCCCATCCAAGTTTTGACAACATCTTTATATAAATCAAGTGGAACCGTATATATATCGGCAATAAGAAGACTACCTATAACTTTAAAAAAGAAAAGGCTGAAAACACCTACTAAAACAAATCGATTTTTTAATATAAACAGATTTGCTAATAAAAGGAAAAGTAAAGCCATATCTGGAAGCCAAGTGTACTGTAAATGCTGTCCTGTGTAGTAATAATAAAACTTATAAACTACACCTAGAAGAAGGTTGACACACCAAAATACAAGGAAAAACTCCCATCGTTTATTTCGCAATATATTTACCAGTTTATAGCCCATCTTCTATCCTATTTGCTAGCGGTATATAATACAAAAGAAAAGATACGATAACTACTCCACGTTGCACTTCTAGGATAGATTCTGTAAGGCTTATAATAAGGAATATAAACAAAACGCCCAACAAGAGTGAGTTTTTAGTCTTCCAAGCTTTATACAAAAGATAAATGATGATACTTCCATAGAATAATAAGCCAATGATCCCGTAAGCTCCTAAAACATTTAAATACTGATTGTGGGAATTATAACGTTCCCTTGCACATGGCCAACATTCTATTTCGGGAGATCGATATTTTTGCACTAAAGTCTCTCTAAAATCTCCTGTTCCATTACCAAACCACTTATTTTCCTTCCAAACCAAAATGGAAGCTTTTATCTTAGCTACTCGAACCGAAACACTTCCATAGTTATCATTGTCGTAATAAGAAAAACCTTTGAAGTCTTTTAATTGGTTGACTTTATAGCGGAAATCTTCTGAAAAAGAGAACATAGCGACCAACAATACACTAGTCAGTCCAAGAGCATAATAGAAATTTTTTTTTCTTGAAACTATTGCCTTAATCACTATTAATAAAAATAATGTAATGAGAGCTATACGACTAGATGTAAATAAAATAAACACACTCAATAATACATTTAACACCATAGTCCATCGCTTAGCAAACAATCTTTTCTCACTTAGCATTATGATAGCAACAAGCGCATACATCGCCATATAAGTGGGATGAAAACCATAATCCGCGATTGCAGTAAAGTACCAACCTGTATCTTCTTTATCGGCAAACAACTGATAGTAACCCACACCAATCATAGCAATTAGTGCAGCAATAGAAATTCCAAATATAAATGATTTATAGAATTCCTTTGGTTTCTTCAATTTATTTGGAATCACGAGCAAAGGGATAAGTAATAGTGGTAGGTTTCGTTCCAAAACTCTAAAACCATATCGTACATCAACATTTCCTATGATTCTAATTGCCATATATCCGAAAAGCAGTAGATAAAGCACCATCAATTGTTTATCTATAGATTTATCATTTGTCTTAAAACGAAGAAGCACCCCAGTTAATGCTAATACTCCAATCGCAAATGGAAAAAATGTAGATGGAAATGAAAATGAAAATGCCATGAAGCACAAAGCATAATGATATCCGTTATATAATGAGATTTTTGGCATTTTTCTATAATTAAATGGATGTAATTTGTTGTATAGTTAATTAGTAAAGTTAAGGTAATTAGATACAATTAAAATTTGGAATGGATTACTTCTTTAATTAAATCGAAATACTGACTAACCATTTTATCAAATTGGAAGTTTTCGTTGAAGTTTTTTAAACTCTTTTCCTTCATTTTTTGATATTGAGTATTTTCTACTTTCGGTAATTCTTGTAAACACAATAATAAATCCGATAAATTATTAGTAAAAAATCCATTTATGTTTGGATTTAAAATTTCAAGATTTCCACCTACATCATTGCATATAATAGGTCTTCCATAACTTTGTGCTTCTATTAAACTCAGAGGCAAGCCTTCTATTTTTGAAAATAACATCACATAGTCCGATTGGCAATATAAATTTTCCATATCGTCAATATGACCTAAAACCTTAAACTGTGTATCGTTTTTAATTAATTGTTCTAATTCTTCTCTATCTGGACCGTCACCTGCAAACTGAATGGTAATTTCGGCTGGTAACTTATTTTTTAAATAACGGGTTACAACTAGTTGCTGTTTAAGGTCGTATATCGTTGCAGGCATTGTAACAATTATATCATTTGGATTATAGTCTTTATCACAAATTTTTGTAGGTATTGGTGACCCATTATAAATCACACGACTGTTTTTTATTCCAAAATAAGATTCCAAATTCTTTTTTACCCCTTTGGATATAGCAACAACATGCTTAGGAAAAAAGGTTGCGAAACCTAATTTATTACTTGTTGTATGTGCTATGTGTATAAGTTTAATGTTTTTTCTTAAAGCTTTTGCACCCAGAACTAGCATACTCGTAATTTTCCTATGATGAGAAATAAACACACAAGAATCTGAATGCTTTAATATCTTAATTAGGTTAAACTTGCAATATTCGTCTTCTGATAAGGATTTTTTATAATTTGCTGCAAGTATATCGTAACTAGACAAAGAACTCACTTTCCCTTCTTGAAAATAATTTGTCTGCATTAAAGCATGATGAAGATTAACACACATATTATTTGCTCCGCCAACACGACTAAGATGGGTATATAAACTTATCAGCTTCATTAGGCATTCTCTTTAGTTAAAAGTGAATTGTATAATAACATATACTTCATGTAGTTGGAAGAAAGTGAGAATTTAGACTCTGCAAAATCAGCTATTTTTTGTGATTCTTCTTTATTAATCTCTGGTAGACTTTGATTTAAATATTCCTTCTCGTTTTCATATACATATCCCAAAAATGGATTTTCTTTTATGACTGATGTATATGCACCAGCAGAATTTATAGCAATCACCTTTAAACCCTTACCCCAATATTCGGCAATTTTTGTAGGAGTAGCTACTTCATTAAATGCTTCGCTACTACGGTATAAAATACCATAATCCACTCCATCTAAAGCTTGTGCTACTTCTGTTGGTTTTAATCCATATAAAAACTTTGTGTTTTTGGAATTTTGGATGGTTATTTTTTTATTAGTAATCACTGTAAAATCCATCGTTCCCTGTTTTTCAATCATACTTACTAAATCTTCTATTTTTTGATAGGATTGACTTCCTCCAACAAAAACAACTTTAGGTTTGGATGAAGATTTTATAGTATATGAAGGATTAAACTTAAAAATCTTATCATTATAAGCACTTACGCAAATAGAATAATTCTTAAATTTCACGTGATAATTATCTTCATATACTTCACGAAGTTTATCGGAAACAAAATTATAATATAGCGGTTCTTTAAAAAGTGCTTTATGCATCTTTTCGAATTTCTCTAATCGATTAAAATCTTTAAAGTATCTCAATTCATCTTCTACATAACCTCGCACATCGTATAATAGTTTAATGTTTTTATTTTTCTGACGTGCCAATAACCCAATATAAGCGGCTTCAATATTCCGGCAGTGTAATATTATTTTACGATTATTTGGTAAACGATTGGCTAGTCGGTTTGCTTTTTTAGCATAGTCTAATTGCTGCGGTAAAAACATAAATTGCGTATTGTCTTCTCGACTTAACTGAAATAGTTTTTTAATACTTGCACGTGCTTTATACCGTTGTCCTATAATCAATTTTGCCGGAATTCCTTGCGATCGTAATGTAGAAATATAGGCATACACTTGCGATTCGAAAACCGACGACGAAATACCTTCTACTGTAAAATAATAAATAGGAATCTGCATAAATTTATTGGGGATTATTTGCTTGATTTAGTTTGTAATACCGATCTGCTTTTAATTTAAATGCTACAAAATAAAGGCCGAAGATATATAAAACATTATATAAGGCATGGTTAAATAAGAACATCGATAAAACAATCGGGAATAATAATAAAAGTCGCTGATGCCAAGTTAAATACAACATAGGATATAAAACGATCAGTAGGTATAATAATAAACCTAAATAACCTGACTTCAATAGAATAGTTAACGGCGTATTGTCCAAAATATTTAAAATTCGAACTCCTAAATATTCATTATAATGAAATATAAAAGTTGAACCAATACCAAATCCAAATGCTTGTTCTGTTACCGAAGCACGTTGGAATTTATTCATAAAGTCGGCATTCGAAATTACTCGATAATTAAAGGAAGTATCTTTTTTAGGATCTAGAATTCCACGAATACGATCATTATTTGTTGTAGATAAATAGGTCACTGCGGCAATACATCCAACAGCAATTATTAATAAGTAGGTTAATTTAATATTGTAAATCAAACGGTAACCGATAGACCAAGCAAATAGTAATAACATAATCACTAAATCTTGACGAGAAATTCGTAAGTTAAAAATTAGTAATGCGGCGGCTACATAACTAAAATAGAATAAGAAGTGCCGATTTCTATCCTTAAAAACTAAATAAATATATAGGTAATTTAATAATATTACACTAGGTCCAAAAACAGTATTTTTATGTTCTTCATTTTGAAAACTCTCAGGAATATAATAGAATCGAATGACAGGGAGATAAGGTATTATATAATATATAATGAGGGTGCCTATTAGAATAAAATAAAAAATGTATTCTACATTAATAGTCTCATTTTTAGCTAAACTTCGCGCTAATAATACCCCTAATCCAAATATCACGAAAAATCGAAAATCACTAATTAGGTAAGGTGCTTTACCAGTAAAACCAACTATAGTAGAGATTGCTATGGATACAAACCATAGTCCGACAAGTATCCAAGTAATCGAACTTATCTTTGTTTTTGCTTTATAAATAAGAGCTACAAGAATAAGGATATCCACTACTCTAATTCCAAAGAATATTCCACTTGAAATACCGGCGTATGTCAAGGATAGCAAAATAATAATGATGCTATCTAATATAGGTTGTGTAGCTATTTTGTTATCGAACATATAGGAAATAGGTGTGAATACTGCGATATAAAAATACCAAAATCAAGCTAATGATAATACCATTTAAAGAATATCCTATTAACTGCATAGAACCCCAAAGTATAACTATTAACAATACGGTAAAGATATTTATAACGTTTATACTTCTTGATTCACCTTTTGCTCCTAAAATTGCCGAAAATAGACTGTAAACCAATTTAATTAGTCCAAGTATACTCATCCATGCTATTAAAATATAATCATCAGATAGATTTACATTTAGAAAACGTCCATTATCTATCCAAACTACCATTAAAATAGCAACATACGTTAAAATTCCTAATCCAATGAGTTGTAAGATTTTAGCATATACTTTTTGTTTATCTACTTTTTCTTTGAAATACACCAATTCTTTAAAACCTACGTACTCTTGTAAAAGAGTCAATGGAAATAAGAATATGGTCAAATAGTAAAAGTAAGTTGCAAAGGTCGCTTCATTTATTTTATCAGCAATCAATATTCGTTCACCATACCCAAGCAATGTGATCAATGCAATATTTAATCCAAACGATACAGCAAATAAGAATACTCCAATACTTTTAATTTGATTAATAGCGGTAGTATTCCAAAAGCTTACGAATGATAGAATACCACAGAATAATAAAAGAAAAGATGCGTATAAAAACAAGATTGAAATCTCCACATCCTTTTGTAGGAATACCAAAATAAGCCATGCACCAATAAGAAACAAGAACTTATAACTGTTTTTTAATATCTGCGATATGGAAAAATTCTTTTGTAAACGATTTGCATTATACCCCAGCATTACGGCATTTATTGCTACACCTGATATATATAATTGCCAAAACTGTAAGTATTCATAACGAGCAAAATACCATGCAAAACCTAACGGCACTATCAGCATTAGTCCTAACAAGGTCATAAGAATATTATTGCTGATACTTGTTTTAAGCTCTTCTACTTGCGATAATCGAAGATAAACTTGATCAAAACCTAACAGTCCTAAACTACCGATAATTCCTAAATAGGTAAGATAAAGAGATAATGGGGTAAAGATTTCTGGGAAATCTTTTTTTAGAAACAAAATCAAAAAGAAGTTGCTCATCGCTCCTAATAGGATGATAGCCAACGAAAGGTTATCGATTATAAGTTTCTTAATTCGTTGCACGAGCACATATTATATTTTTGTCACTCCACAATAATCCAAAACTATTTTCTCTTTCGGAATATCCAAATTTTTAAATACTTTATGTGCTACTAGAAATACGATAATATCGGCTTTTTGTATCGCATCTTTGTAATGTATAGTTCCATTACGTTTACCATTATTTAAATTTGGTTCTACTTCTAGAAGATCAATATTCGCATTTTTTAATTGCTCGGCCACGTATAGAGCAGGCGATTCACGCATATCGTCAATATTCGGTTTAAACGCCAATCCCATAGCTGCAACAATGGGTTTTCTTTTGTGTCGAATTTCGAATGCTAAAGCTTCATTTTTTATCTTCTCTACTACCCATTCGGTTTTATAGAGATTTCGTTCTCTAGAAGCTTGCATAAGCTTACTTTCTTCGGGATTATTAGTTATAATAAACCATGGATCTACAGCAATACAATGACCTCCTACACCGGTTCCTGGCTGTAATATATTTACTCTAGGATGCTTGTTTGCCAATTCAATCATCTCCCATACATTTACTCCTACTTTGTCACAAATAATGGATAATTCATTTGCAAAAGCAATTTGATTATCTCTAGAAGCATTCTCCACTATTTTAACCATTTCAGCTGTTTTCGCATTGGTTTCATAAAGCGTCCCCGTTACAAAGTAGCGGTAAAACTCAATCGCTTTCTCTGTAGACTCAGGATTGATTCCACCAATAGCACGATCATTTGTTTTAAGCTCATAAATTACGTTTCCTGGTAGAACACGTTCTGGACAATAGGCTAAATAAATATTGTCTTTTAATTCTGGTCTATATTCATAAACCAGTTTTTGCATCCATTCGGTAGTTCCTATGGGGCTGGTAGATTCTAATATTATTAGTGCTCCCTTTTCTAAAACAGGTACAATAGCTTCTATTGCTTTTTGTACATAGCTCAAATTCGGCACTTTATCTTCTTTAAATGGAGTAGGAACCGCTATTAAATAAACATCGGCTGTAATCGGCTTTGTAGTAGCTTTTAGTGTGCCTCTTTTCACTACGTTATGTACCAAACCTTCTAAATCTGGTTCTACAATATGAATAGAGCCTTTATTTATAATTTCTACTACTTCTTCTGATATATCTACACCTGTAACTTGTAAACCTTTGCTGGCAATTAAAGCTGCTGTGGGGAGACCTATGTACCCTAGGCCCATCATTACTACGCTAGGTTTTTGCTGCATGGATTAATGTTTTTTTATAATTTCTACTATTCGTTGTGCTGCTTTACCATCTCCATAAGGATTATGTAACTCGCTCATCTTATTATAACGCTCGGAATTGTGTAATAAATCCTCAGTTTCTGAAATAATTTTTTCTGTATTTGTGCCTACTAAAATTACTGTACCTGCTTCTACAGCTTCTGGTCTTTCTGTAGTATCTCGCATTACTAGAACTGGTTTTCCTAAGCTAGGCGCTTCTTCTTGCACACCTCCACTATCAGTAATTATCAATTTTGATCGATGCATTAACCAAATAAAATCTTGATAAGCCAGCGGTTCTAAAAGTTTGATATTTGATATATCTTTCAAGAATTTATTTACTGGTTTTTGAACATTTGGATTTAAATGCACTGGATATACAATTGCAATTTCGGGATTGTTTTTAGCTATTTGTTGTAAAGCTTCACAAATTCTATCAAAACCATCCCCATGGTTTTCTCTACGGTGGCCTGTAACTAATAAAAGTTCTCTACCTTCCAACCACTCCTCTATTTCTTGAGCTTTCTCACTAAGAGATTTTGTTACCGTTTCGACACTATGTTGTAACGCATCGACTACTGTATTTCCAGTAACAAAAATCTTATTTGTTGGTGTATTTTCTTTTAAAAGATTTTCTTTAGCACGTTCTGTAGGTGCAAAATGTAAATCGGTAAGGCGTCCCGTTAATTGTCTATTCATCTCTTCTGGAAATGGAGACCATTTATTATGTGTACGCAATCCAGCTTCGACATGACATACTTTAGCTCCACTATAAAAAGCGGCTAAAGCAGCAATAGAAGACGTTGTAGTATCACCATGCACATAGACATAATCAGGTTTGAATTCTTCTAAAACCGATTGCATACCAGTAATAATTGCTGCAGTCAAAGAATAAAGCGATTGTCCAGGTTTCATTAAATCTAAATCGTAATCGGCGGAAATGTTGAAAAAATCTAACACTTGATCAAGCATTTCTCTATGTTGCGCCGTTATACATACCCGAGTATCAAAATCTTTTTCTTTTTGAAAAGCATGGACTAAGGGCGCCATTTTAATAGCTTCGGGTCTGGTTCCAAATACGATAAGATTCTTTTTCTTTTGCATGAAATTCTATAATTCTTTCAAGGCATCTTGCCATGGTTGGGGATTAATATCTAATACTTTTTTTATTTTATCGTTACTTAATACACTGTATAATGGACGTTTAGCTTTGGTTGGATAATTATCTATGGGGTTAATATATCCTTTGTTTTTTCCTAAAGTTTTACACTCAATTGCATAAGCAAAATCATACCAAGTGGCTTGACCTGCATCGGAATAATGATAAATTCCGTAATCCTTATCTTCTTTCTGAATAAATTCTAGTAAGACCTTAGCTAAATTTATAGCATTTGTTGGTGTGCCTATCTGCTCGGTAGTAATTTTCAATCCCTTTTTCTCCTCTATAGCTTTTTTTATACTTAGATAGAAATTATGTCCAAAAGGAGAATATAGCCATGATGTACGGAGAATGATATATTTTTCTCCAATCTCAGCAATAGCTTTTTCTCCTGCTAATTTCGAAGCTCCGTAAATGTTAATTGGGTTTGCTAGTGTGCTTTCTGTATATGGTTCGAATGCATTTCCATCGAAAACATAATCGGTAGAAATGTGTAATAATTCTATATCAAATATAACAGAAGCTATCGCTAAATTTTTTGCTCCTTGCTCATTTATTAGGAAAGCTTTTTCTTGATTTTCTTCTGCTAGATCCACATAAGTATATGCTGCAGCATTGATTATATGAGTACACTCGTTATCATCGAAGTATTCTAGAACAGATTCTAAGTCGGTGACATCTAATAGTTGTTTATTGAGATAAGTAAAGGACAGATTTGGATATTCTTTGGTTATGTTTTTCACACAACATCCTAGTTGTCCCTCTGCACCTGTTACTACTATTTTTTTTTCCATGAAACAAACTCCTTAAAACTCGGAAGTGCTAAATCTTTATCTGATATAATTAAATCTTCATTTGGAAGATGCCAATCTATCTGTAAAGTTGCGTCATTAAAATGAATTCCTGCTTCAGCTTTTGGATTATAGTAATTGTCGCATTTATAAGAAAAAATACTTTCTTCTGCTAAGCTTACAAAACCATGAGCAAATCCTCGTGGTATAAAAAGCTGTTTATGATTCGTTTCGCTTAGTTTTATAGAATAATACTGTCCAAAAGTTTTAGATTCTGTTCGTAAATCAACTACTACATCTAATACTTCTCCCTTTACTACGCGTACTAGTTTTGCTTGACTAGCTTCGCCTGTTTGAAAATGTAATCCACGTAAAACACCATATTTAGAAATCGATTGATTGTCTTGCACAAAGTGAATGTCTAAACCGGTTTTTTCTATAAAATCCTTTTGATGAAATACTTCTATAAAAGTTCCTCGAAGGTCTGTAAATACTTTCGGTTCTATTACAAAGCATCCATCTAATGGCGTTTGATGTATGATCACAAAAAATTTATTTTAAATTAGACAAATATTCGCCATATCCACTTTTCATTAGTGGTTTGGCTAGTTTTTGTAATTGGTTTTTATCGATATATCCCATAGTATAGGCGGCTTCCTCTATCGAACCTACCATTAAACCTTGACGTTCTTCAATTACTTCAACAAATTGTGCTGCTTGCATTAAGGATTCAAAAGTACCAGTATCCAACCAAGCAGTCCCTTTATCTAAAATGCTTACATGAAGTTTTCCTTGCTGTAAATAAGCATTATTTATATCAGTTATTTCTAATTCGCCTCGATTGCTAGGTTTTATTTTTCTCGCAATAGAAACTACTTCATTATCGTAAAAATAAATACCTGGTACAGCATAATTAGATTTTGGATGAGTAGGTTTCTCTTCTATAGATAAAACTTTTCCATTTTTATCAAAATCAACTACACCATAACGTTCCGGATCGTGAACGTGATAAGCATAAATAATTCCACCATTTGGATTGGTATTGGCCTGAAGCAATCGGTTTAATCCAGCACCATAAAAAAGGTTATCACCTAGTATTAATGCTACTTTATCTTCTCCTATAAACTTCTCTCCTATTATAAACGCTTCTGCAAGCCCATTAGGCTCTTCTTGGACGGCATATTCAAATTTACATCCATATTGCTGTCCATCTCCTAATAATCGTTTAAAAAGCGGTAAATCTTGTGGTGTAGAAATAATTAAAATCTCTTGAATTCCTGCATACATCAAAGTAGAAAGTGGATAGTATATCATAGGCTTATTATACACGGGCATAAGCTGTTTGCTTATTGCTAGTGTAAGCGGATGCAATCTAGTACCCGAACCTCCTGCTAAAACAATCCCTTTCATAATCTTTCTCTGTTATCTAAATACCAATCTACCGTTTTCTCTATTCCTGAAGCAAAATTTTCTTTTGCCTTCCAATTAAGTTCGTTTGTAATCTTAGTTGCATCTATAGCATATCTAAAATCGTGACCTAATCGATCTTCTACAAAACTTATTTGTTTACTATAAGATGCTGTGGAAGGCGCTTTTTTATCTAAAATGTCACAAATAATATCGGCAATTTCAATATTGGTTTTTTCATTCTTTCCACCAATATTATATGTTTCTCCTAGCCTTCCTTTGGTCCATGCTAAATAAATCCCTTCACAATGGTCCGTTACGTATAGCCAATCGCGAATGTTTTCCCCTGTTCCATAAATTGGAATCAATTCTCCTGCAAGCGCTTTACGGATTATAGTAGGAATAAGTTTTTCTCTATGTTGGTAAGGTCCATAGTTATTAGAGCAGTTAGTAGTAATTACTGGCAACCCATAGGTATGGTAATAACTTCGAACAAGAAAGTCTGAGGATGCCTTAGAAGCGCTATACGGACTGTTTGGTGCATATGCTGTGGTTTCTTTAAATAAACCTTTCTTGCCTAATGTACCATAAACCTCATCAGTAGAGACATGTAGGAAACGTGCGTTTTTATATTCTTCTTTTAATTCGTTAGCATTTTCTAGCCATGTGTTTCTACATTGTTCTAGTAAACGAAACGTTCCTATAATATTGGTTTGTATAAAAGCTTCAGGTCCTGTGATGGAATTATCTACATGTGATTCTGCTGCAAAATGGACAATATTGGAAATTTGGTATTGGTTAAATAAAGATTGTAATAAGTCGGTATCGGTTATATCTCCTTTTATAAAAGTAAAATTGGTATGATCCCAAACCTTTTTTAAATTCTCTTTATCTCCTGCATATGTAAGTTTATCTAGGACTAGAATATGATAGTCTTTATCTAAACTAAAAAGATATTCAACAAAATTTGCTCCAATAAATCCGGCACCTCCGGTTACCAATACATAACGCATATTAGGTTTCTGTTTTCAATTCATTATCTAATGCTATAGCTTTACGAATAATATAGACTACAAAAAGTACAAATAGATAAGCAGATACAAATAAGAAAGGATAAACAAGCATTCGTTTACTCTTAATTCCTTTTCCATAAAACCTAACAGACTCTCCCTCGTTTAAAATTCTAAAGTTTTCGGCTAATTGAACTTTTTTAGCTTTCAATTTATAGGTGTTCTTTTGCATCTCTGATCGTGCATAAATCATAGCTCCTATATCAGATCCTTCGGCACCTTCTATTATCATTCCTTTACTGTCATACTCTAACGTCCTCGCATCATTACCTAGATTTTCAACATAATCTCCTAAAGAACTAACCAATCTGTCATTTTCATTGATTTGAAAGGTTACATCATCAAGTATAGCACGATGTAACTCTGCTGCAAATTTATTATTACGTAAATATTCTATAGTAGCATTAAAGACTTTTAACCCATCGACATCCGCAGGGTATATCATCTCTATTTCATAATTATGATTTGCTAACTCTGCTATTCTTTGTTGAGACTCTTTATCTATTAAATTATTCTCGACCAGATAATTCATATATTGATATTCATAATTCTCCATTAGAATACCTTTCTCGAAAATTGGTTCTATAGAATAACTAATACCATTTAAGTTTATATCATCTAAAGACATTTCCGATTTTAATTCGGTATTGTTTTTCGAAAACTTTAAATTGATATTATTGATTTCTTCAACTAAAAAATCACCAGTGAATTCTGTTGTAGAAATAATAAACATACGTTTATAACGCGGATTGGAGTCCTTTAAAAAATAAGCTGTTCCAATACCTAACCCGATTAGTATTACTAAAGGGATAGCATGTTTTATCACAAAAAGTACAGCTTGTAAAAACAGCTGTACTCCTCTATTCCATAGCTTAAGAAATAATATCATAAGCTCTTTTACAGAAATCTCTTCTGGTGTGCTCCTATTTGTCATTATCCAATTCTAAGATTTGTTTTATAATAACATCTGTAATAGCGTAAGTAGGTTTTACACCACTAGTACCTAATCCCCCACTGGCAAGTGTACTTCCAGTTTCTAATGGATTATCTGATGCATAGTATGCATAACGAACCTTTACTTGTGGACTAATACTCCCACGAATTTTAGAAGCTGCTTGTATCGCTTTTTGATAATGTGCTCCCTCCATTTCCAATCCTATTACATTCCAAGTAGATTTCTGGAAAAAGGAAAGAACGTCTTTGTTTTGTAAAGAAGTTCCAAGTACAGAAATCATACTTCCTGTGTAAGTATCTATATCATATCCAACAAAATCGGCAGCTGTTATTTCGTTCTTTAGAGGATAGTTATCTGCAGTTCCCTCAAATACGTGTGCTGTAGGAATCATAATATCTCCTTTGCCTCCTTCTAAGATTCCTGCTTTCCCCATAATAGAAACAGAATCTACTTTCATGTACATTTTTTTCTCTCCTACCTCGTATGGACGTAATAATTCGTCCATAGTTTCGTATGCTTGCTCTCCAAATGCATAGTCCATAACTACGATAACAGGGATTTCTTCCTTATCTTTACCTTTAAATATTTCACTAGCATCTGGAAGTCTAGAAGTATCAAAAACCTGAACATTAATATTTGTTCCGCTATAGTCTTGAATATAATGCATCCCATGTTTTTGAGCTATTTTAAACACTTCATCACGTAATGTGCTATTTTCTTCATTACTCAATGCTTCATACAACTCAAACTTGTCTTGACTTTCAAACTGTTTTCCTACTGCCTTTTGTGCATATAGCGTATTCATAACACTGTGCATATTAGCACTAATAATATGAATAGGTCTTTCTAATAAACCATGTTTATAAAGCACATCTTTTATATCCAATGCCCAACGTTCACCATGAATATGATGTCCAATACGTTCACGTAATACAGGACTGAAAGTAATAATACGTTTATCGTTATTTACAACTTCGTCTATAGCTAAACGACCTAAATTATAGATTATCCATAAGAAACGATGCGGATTTCCAGGCATAGAGAAGGTAGGATAAACATTTTTAAGCTCTTGAAATGTACGTCCTAAACAAGAAGCAGCATGTACTAATGCTTTCTCTACTTGTTCTGGTGTTAACTCTTCATTATTTGTAAGAATATCTTCTAACTTTTGCCAATCTCTAACCAAGTTCCCTTGCTCGTCGATAACCACTTTTTCCATTATCTTGTATGACTCGATATATAGGAATGTAAGATGCGTTAGGATATCATATATTTCCGATTTACCACGAGTCACCTCAATATTCATTTGCTCTTCGTCAATACGATAGCAATTTCTACGACGTTTAGGTGGTATAATTACTTTAAAATGAGAATTTTTATATCCTTCATCACTTGTTAAATTTATAAATCTACAAGCATCTATGCCTTCTGGCAATCTATCCATTACATACATCAAACCTTGTAATTCGGTTTTATCTTCTCTAATAGAGCCATATATTTCTGGACGTAATGTAAGTAAAGCCTCTCTAAGTGCTTCTCCTGAAACCCCCATAGGTTTATAAAAACCTCTATTAAATAAATGACGCATTGTTACATAAATGCGCTCAATTGCACTTGTACTCTCTTGTGCTCGAGTACGTTCTATCACCTTTAATTCTTTCATAGTAAACAAAGATAGTATATTAAGTGAATTATTCTATTAGTTGATCTGCTAAGGTTCTATCATTAGACAACCTTGGCACCTTATTTTGTCCTCCTAGTTTTCCTCGTCTTTTCATATAATCTATAAAGCATCCTTTAGGTAAGACAGTGATTTTCAGAGGTTGTAGCACCTTTCCTTGTATAAGATCAAAATAATAAGAGTTCTGCTCTTGCATAGACTCATCTAGAATTTTGGCTAAAGCCGATAAGTCTGTTGGTTCTTTATCAAACTCTATTAGCCATTCATGATATGGTAAAGCATCTCCTTCTGGATTTACCTGAGGAGCCACCGTATATTCGGTGACACTAAAATTCATTTTGCTTAGTGCTTCTTGCATAGCGTGATCAACCTCTTTACCAATAACATGTTCGCCAAATGCAGAAATAAAATGAGACAATCTTCCTGTAACAACAATTCTATAGGGATTTAAAGAAGTAAATTTAATAGTATCGCCTATATTATATCCCCATAATCCTGCGGTTGTAGATAGTATAATTACATAATTCACTCCTAGTTCTACCTCACTTATAGAAATACGTTTTTGATCTTTAGTCCCAAATGTTTCAACTGGTATAAACTCATAAAATATTCCAGCATCCAACAGCAAAAGTAAACCTTCTTCTTTCTGACTATCTTGATATGCGATAAAACCTTCGCTTGCAGGATACAGTTCAATACTATCTACTTTTCTACCTATTAAACTTTCGAATTTAGACCGGTAAGGTTCATAATTTACGCCTCCATAGATAAAGAGTTCGAAATTTGGAAATAGTTCGCCTACTGGTTTACCTGTTTTTTGAACCAAACGCTCAAAATACATTTGTACCCATGATGGAATACCACTAATTAGTGTCATATCCTCATTTATTGTCTCTTCTACTATTTTCTCCACTTTAGTTTCCCAATCTTCAATCTTGTTGGTTTCCATACTAGGCATACGGTTTTTTTGAAGATAATTAGGCACATAATGAGCTACAATACCCGAAAGCCTACCATGTGGGATACCATTCTCCACTTCCAATTCAGGGCTACCTTGTAGGAAAATCATTTTTCCATCTACAAAATTGTTCTTGCCTGTCTCTTCCATGTATATTAGAATAGCATCTCTAGCCGCTTTTATATGTTCGCCAATAGATTCTTTAGTAAGTGGAATATATTTGGCTCCAGAAGTTGTTCCTGATGTTTTTGCAAAATACAATGGCTTTCCTGGCCAAAGAATATCTTCCTTACCAGCTACCGCTTCTTCTATATAGGGTTTTAAATCTTCGTAATCACGAATAGGCACATACTTGGCAAAGTCTTCGTAAGTTTTTATTGTATTAAAACTGTGATCTTTACCAAACTTGGTATTTGAAGCGGTTTCAATAAGAGATTTGAACACTTTTTCTTGTGTTTCTAATGGCTTTGACGCCCATTTTTTTATTTGCCAAACCGCAATTTTTGCATAATATTTAGATAATATTGCCTTTATAGACATAGGATATTTTACTTTTTAAAATTCGATAAAGTTTGTAGGATCTATCGGATATCCATCATACCATAATTCAAAATGTAAATGTGGTCCTGTTGTTAAACTTCCTGAATTTCCAACCGTACCAATCACTTCGCCAGCTTTAACCAAATCTCCTTGTGATTTTGCTAAACTAGCATTGTGTTTATACACCGACACCAAATCATTGTTATGTTTAACAATAATAACATTTCCTGTATCTACAGACCATTCTGCAAAAATTATTATTCCATCGGCCACAGATTTAACAGGAGTATGTGGTTCTGGTATAATATCTACAGCATAATGTTTTGTCTCTAAGGAAAATCCTTCCGATATTTTCCCCTTTACTGGTGGAAAAAGCACAAGACTTACATCAGCATTATTCACCAGTGGATTATATTTATCTTCTTGCTCCACTTTTTCTCTTAAAATGGAATCGTGTACAGAAGGTTCCGAATTTATTACACTACTTTTATCTATTTCTTCTCTCGTTATTTCCAGTTTGTCTTCTTCTTGTGGTTCTATCTCACCAGACAATACGCGCTGAATAGATTTAAAATATTGTTCATTTACAGCCAATACATTTTGTAAAGAATCTACTCTTTGTTCTAAAACTATAGCCTTTCTAGTAACACTTGCAGAGGAATATCCTGGAATATACTCTCTAAGACCTGTAAATGCAATTAAAACAATGGTCAATCCAATTACTATCAATGCAAATAATGTGCTGTAAACAAAAACATTTAATCGATTTAAGCGCAAGGAAAAACGCTCTTCGAAGGTATCCTGATTTAGAATTACCAATCGATACTTATAAAGTAATTTGCGTTTTAAATTTTTCCTTTTGTTCTCTTTTACTGCCATAGTTTTACAAATATAACGTAATCTTGAATAGAAATTGTGCTTATTAACTACTAGAAAGCACCTAGTAACTTTTTTATTTTTATCTTTGTACCATTAAATTTAAATAATATGGAAGCATTACTAATCCCATTGGCAATTGGTCCATGGCAAATTGCAATAGTTGTAATACTAGCTCTTTTACTATTTGGAGGTAAGAAGATTCCTGAGCTTATGAGAGGGCTCGGTACTGGCATTAAAGAGTTTAAAGATGCTACTAAGAACGAAGATGATATAGATAAAATAGAATAACCCTATTTTATTTAAATATAAATAGTCCTTATGTCTGTGATATCACATGCATAAGGACTATTTTTTTAAACACTTAACTCCACGAAATATTATTCTTTATTGTCTATGAACTTTACAGTTTTTAAAATAGATTCTAGTTCAAATTGTAAATCACGTTTTTCTACGGAAGGAGCATGAGTAAAACCTTCAATAATTAGATAACGATTATTTGCTTTATCTTCTATTGCATAGTTTATAAATGGTCCTCCCATAAAAGCATCTTTAACCTCCCAAGTACCTTTACTTTCGTATGCTTTCTTATCATCTAATTCTACTTCTTGTAGGTAGGGTGCATAGGCAGCCTCAGTAATAAATGGACTATCATCTTCTACTGGTAATAATCTACTTCCTATAGTATCTCTAATTTGAATAATACTTCCAATTACATTTTCTTCATCAATATAATCTAATGGTACTTGATATACCATAATATTGGTTGTACCAGACTCTAAACTTTTTCTAAGCCAATAAAATTCTTCTGTAGCTAATGCAATTCGATAAGCTGACGGAACTTTTAAATCTATTCCAAAAGTCTCGGATAAACCTTTTAAATTAAGTAAAGATAGATTGGTGCGTCTTTGTCGCTCTTTTAGCTCCGATTTTTTGAAAACATCTATTATAGCTTCATGATTATCTTTAATAAATTCTTCTAACTGATCGGTATTTTGCGCTGTAATCGATACACCTATCTGAGGTTTTGCATACCAATTTTGTTTTACAATTACCGTGTCTTTTTCCCCTTTATTCACATATAGGAATAAACGGCTATTACGTGCAAATCCTTCAAATGCATTTGGCGGCAATTGTCTCATTGAAAATAACGGTTCGTCTTGTGGTAATCCATCGGTGGGCGCAGCAAAATATTCTCTAACGGTTTCTCCTACCGATTCACTCCAATATTCATTAGGCATCACTACTTGTAAGCTGTTAATATTACCATTTGACGAGGGTAGATAAGAGCCTTTTTTCTTACCTCCTTCATCCGAACAACCACTCAAACATAAAAATGTGAGCAGCAAAGAAACGTAAACAAATCGCATATTAATATGATTTAACTTTGATTAATTTTAAGCCGCATTCCTGGCTTTAAATTACTACTGCTAATACCGTTCCATTCTTTGATATTTTCAATAGAAACTCCAGGAAATTTTCTTGAAATGCTCCAAAGGGAATCTCCAGCCTTTACAATATATTCCTTTATAGTATTGGTATTCGTAGAATTACTAGAAGATGCTATGTTGTTTTTAGGATGAATAGTAAGGTTCTGGCCTATTCGTAAGTTATTATTTCGTAAACCATTCCAACGTTTAATTTCTGCTACGGTCACTCCATACCTATTTGCTATTTTCCCTAAATAATCGCCACTTTTAACTCGATAACGAATAGGTTCTGGCTCTTGAAATAATTCTTGTCTTGTTTTTTCGCCTTTATTAAAATCTTCATTAGCATAAGCATAGATTTTTTCTTCATTGGCAACAAATGTACCTACTGCTTCGATAGGCAATCTTAAGATATAATTTTTATCTTTTACACTTGGAATAATATCCAATTTATAAGATGGATTCAAAAACTGTAACTCGGAAAGTGGTAAATCGGTTATTTTTGCGATTTGTGGTAAGGATATTTGTTCTTTAACATGAATAGTATCGGTTGCTATTACAGGTAAAGCTGGACCTTCGACATAAATACCATGTTCTTCGGCATATTCAAAAATATACATCGTAGCTAAAAATGCTGGAAGATAATTAGCAGTTTCTCTAGGTAAATAAGGTCGAATATTCCAATAATTTTTGCTTCCCCCAGAACGACGTATCGCTTTGCTAACATTACCTGGACCTGAATTATAAGCTGCTAATGCCAAATCCCAATCCTCCATACTATTATATAGATATGTGAGGTATTCACTTGCAGCTTCTGTGGATAATACTGGATCATTTCTATCGTCTACATAAGAATTAGATTCCAATCCAAAGGCTTTTCCTGTTCTATACATAAACTGCCATAAACCCGAAGCACCTGCAGGTGATTTTGCTCGGGGATCAAGACCAGATTCAACTACCGCTAAATATTTTAATTCTAAAGGTAAATTATGTTTGTCTAAAATCTCTTCGAACATAGGGAAGTAATATTTACTCAACCCTATAATTCGACTTAGATTTTTATTTCGATGTTTTAAGTATTGCTTAATTACACTCTCTAACTTAGGATTGTATTCTACATTAAATGGGGTTCGAGCATTTAATTCTTCCAATCGTTCTTTTAGCAATTCTGTAGGTAGCTCATCATAATTTACTTTCTCAAAAGTTTGTTCAGAAACCGTAGAATACATTTCGTTATATCTTTCGGTATCATTATAAAGCAAGGAAAGCCATAAACTATCTATTTTTCTTGCTTCAATTACTTCATGTAAAGTGTAAGTAATCGAATCATTTAAAACCAACTCTTTTGCTACTTGCAATTGGCCTTTGTTTTTAGCAATTGTACTTGCTTCTATTTCTTTTAGCAAATCCATTTGCAGTTTATATGATTCTTGTCCTACAGCAAAAAAACTACTGGATGCTAAAAAAAGAGATAATACGAATCGTTTCATAATACTTAAAACGTGAAAAGTTTCATTTAGGTATAAGTTGCCTTATTTAGCATTTTGAATTGCTATAATTCCAGGCAAATCTTTTCCTTCTAACATTTCTAACATGGCCCCACCACCAGTCGATATATAGCTCATAGCATCGGTCAAACCTAATTGTTTTGTTGCAGCAACAGAATCACCGCCTCCTACTAAAGAGAAAGCACCTTTTCCTGTAGCTTCCGCTATGGCTTTTCCAATAGCTATAGTGCCATTTGCAAACGATGACATTTCAAACACTCCTACTGGTCCGTTCCATAAAATGGTTTTCGATTTCAAAATAATATCACGGAAAGCTTTATTGCTTTCTTCACCATTATCTAGTCCCATCCATCCTTCAGGAATTTCATTTGCTGGGACTGTTTTCGTATTGGCATCATTTTTAAATGCGTCGGCAACTACAACATCTATCGGTAAATGTACCGATACATTTTTCTCTTTGGCTTTCTTTAAAACATCTAATGCTACTTGCATTTTATCGTCTTCTACCAAAGAATTTCCTATTTGTCCACCTTGTGCTTTTAAAAATGTAAATGCCATTCCGCCACCAATAATAAGGTGGTCTATAGCGTCTAGAATATTTTCTATTACAGTAATTTTAGAAGAAACCTTTGCCCCTCCTATAATTGCAGTTACTGGTTTATTATTATCATGCAAGACTTTATTGATACTTTCTATTTCTGATGCTAGTAATAACCCGAAACAAACATTTTTACCAAACGATTCGGCAATTACAGCTGTAGAAGCATGTTTTCTATGTGCAGTACCAAAGGCATCATTCACATATATATCTCCATTTTTAGCTAAAGCCTCAGCAAAAGTCTTATCTCCTTTTTGCTCTTCCTCATAAAAGCGAAGATTTTCTAATAAAGCAACAGAACCAGTAGGAAGTGCATTTACTTCCTCTTCTACTTTGGCTCCAATACAATCATCAATAAAAGTTACTGGTACTCCAAGAACTTGAGAAACTGCTGGAACTATATGTTTTAAAGATAATTCTTTATCTTTTCCTTTAGGACGTCCTAAGTGAGACATAAGCACACAGGTACCACCATTTTTTAAAATATAGTCAATACTTGCTTTTGCAGCTTGAATACGTGTGGTATCTGTTACGTTTTTATTTTCGTCCATAGGAACGTTAAAATCCACACGGATCAATGCTTTTTTATTGCTAAAATCGAAGTCTTTTATCGTTTTCATAGATTATTATTTAAGCCAAACAAATATACAGATTTTCAATTGCTTCTAAAGCGGAAGCATATTTTTCTATGGGAATTGCTCCGAAATACAAATTTGAAATTAAAATGTGTAAAATAATGTACATTTGCGATATGTATTTCGAACAAGTCATAGGTCAAGACCAATTAAAGAAGCAATTACAACATGGAATCGATACCATGCGTGTTCCCCATGCTCAATTATTATATGGAACTACTGGTAGTGGTACACTTCCTATGGCTATAGCCTATGCACAAGCTATATTATGTAGTACACATGAAAAAGGTTCGACAGCATATTATAATTGTGCAAAAAGAGTATTAGAGGGCAATCATCCAGATTTACATTATATCTTTCCTGTAAATAGGAGAACGGGAATGAATAGACCCGCTATCTCGAAAGATTACATGGCCGAGTGGCGAGAATTTATCACAAAAAATCCATATGGTTCGGTTTATCAATGGCTACAATATATTGGTATTGGAAATAAACAAGGGAACATAGGAGTATCAGAAGCAAAAGAAATAAGTAAAGCTTTATCACTTAAATCGTTTGAAGGAGGTTATAAAGTACTTA
>JAJYTI010000080.1 GCA_021793135.1 Bacteroidota bacterium | reverse complement strand
AAAAAGCCGAAGTATATACTATATACTTCGGCTTTTTTAATATTTAGAAGTTGAATGTTTATTTTTTCTTAGGATGAACAAGTTTCATTTCATCTATCAAATGGCTCGCTCCGGCATACTTGTCGATTAAGAAAAGAACATATCTTGCATCTACCATAATGTTTCTAGAAATGCTAGGGTCGTAATATATATCACTCATTGTTCCTTCCCATACACGGTCAAAGTTTAAACCGACTAAATTCCCATGGGCATCGATTGCTGGGCTTCCAGAGTTGCCTCCAGTAGTATGGTTTGTGCCTATAAAGTTAACAGGTAATTTACCATTGCTGTCAGCATATTGTCCGTAATCTTTATTCTGGTATAGCTCGATTAATTTCTCAGGTAAATCAAACTGATAATCCCCAGGAATGTATTTTTCCATTACTCCTTCTAGGTAGCTAACTGGGTGATAGTATATGGCATCCGAAGGGCTATAGCCATTTACCTTTCCATAAGTTACGCGTAACGTGGAATTGGCATTTGGGAAAATTCTATCTTCTTCTGGACTCAATTCTAAGAGTGCTTTCATATATGTTCGTTTTAATCCTACAATCTCTCGTTGAATTTCACGATATGGTTCTAAAGCTTCTTTATGATATAATTCTGTCATTGCTTTTACTAACTGAAAAGCAGGATCTTTATCAAGCTTTTTGGCTACTTTTTTGCTTTTTCCAGATAAAATATTTTTTACCGCATCGTAGTTTGTAAAAGCAGAATTGTTATAGATTTCCTCAGCCAATTCTTCGGTGCTTTTGTTTTTAAGTTCTACTGGAATTATATTGTTTGGTAAGTCTGTTTTGTATTTATCTATTAAAGCAATGAAAATATCCTTGTCTACATTCTCGTTATAATTCTTATAGGTGTTTTGTATTCTAGATAAGAAGTTTTCTCTAACTCTTTCGAATCTCTCCTCTCCATGTGAATTTGCATAATTCAACACCTGATTTGCTTGATGTGCAATACTTAATAATTCAATATTTCGCTGTACGATTTCTGAGAAATAATTAACTCCTTTGGTGTACGGAGCTTGCTGTGTATAATATTTCTCAAAATCAGATAATAGACTTCCATATTCTGCTGTTTTTCCGGCTTCCTTTACGCGTTGTATAAAGGTCTTTTCTTGTTCCTTTTTAATATTTACAGCATTCGACTTTTCAAGGCCTAATTTCTCACCGGTCCATTTTTTCCAATAGTTGGCAATACTTGCATATTTGGATGCATATTGAATACGGATTTCTGCATCGTTACGCATATACTCATCCATTATACTTAATGATACATCACGAATTCCAATATAGTTTGGATTAATTTCTTCTACGATTTGTTCTACAGCAATAGCAGGTAAATATTCATCTGTTCTTCCTGGAAAACCAAATACAAGTGTAAAGTCATCTTCCTCTACACCATCTAAAGAAATTGGTAAGTAATGTCCAGGTGTATAAGGAACATTATCTTTATTGTATTCAGCTGGACGGTTATTCTTATCAGCATAAATTCTGAACAAAGAGAAATCACCTGTATGTCTTGGCCAAGTCCAGTTATCGGTATCCGAACCATATTTTCCGATAGATGATGGTGGTGCACCAACTAAACGAATGTCTTTAAATACCTCAACGATAAAAAGCATGTATTGATTTCCTTCATAGAAGGTACTTACTTTAGCATCTTGCCAGTCTTCTTTTTTGGCTTCTTCAGTAACTTTTTTAATGTTTTGCTGAATTAAACTTTGGATAGAAGCTTCGTCATTAAGCTTTTCTGTGCCAGCTAAAACTTGTTCGGTTACATCGTCAATTCTTTTTATAAATGTAACGGTAAGTCCATCATTAGTTAATTCTTCCTCACGATTCATAGCCCAGAAACCTTCTGATAAATAGTCGTGCTCTACACTAGAGTGGGATTGAATTTGACCATACCCACAATGGTGATTGGTAAGTAATAATCCTTCTGGAGAGATTACCTCGGAGGTACAACCGTTATTGAAGTGTGCAATAGCATCTTTTAAACTTGAGTTGTTTACATCATAAATGTCTTTCGCAGACATTTTCATTCCAAGATTTTGCATTTCACCTTCGTTCATTCCTTCAAGTAGAGAAGGGATCCACATTCCTCCTTGTTGAGCAAATATGGGAAGGGAGAGTAAGAAAAAAATAAAAAATTTAATTTGTTTCATATAGTAATAGAATATAGTTTCAATGTCATGCAAGATACAGCTTTTTCACTTAATCTGATATTTGAAATTAAGTAGAGAGTATGTGACTATAACTATAAAAGCATCAAAAAATCAATTAGTAATATGAAATTTTTAAGGTCATTATAATAGAAATGATAATGTATAATAAAATCACTTAAACATTATCATTTAAATAAGTTTTATAATATAAATTGTGTTTTATTGTTGCAAATCTATATACATAATACCATCCATTTTATCCGAGATAGTTTGTAAGGATGAGGTAGGTAGTTCTATTGTAGGAGTTCCCCTTTCTTCAGGTACATTTATGCCCAAGCCTTCTAGCGCTTTTCGTAGCAAAATATCGTTAACCGTACCTAAGTTGTTTTTTATGTCCTTTACTCTTTCTTGATATTCGATATCTACAGGAAGCCCTTCATCAAAATCGGTGAAACCTTCTGAATTTTTAGTTTTCAAAACTAAAGGAAGCATAGCATAGCGGTGTAAAGGATTCATATATTGACGATTAAAATTTGGGGAATCGTAAAGCAATATCGAACCTTGATATTTTCCTCTAGTATCCATACCTACTTGTAATATGTTGATGTATGGGTTTAGTGCATTGATTACTAGCTCACTAGCCGAGGCTGTGTTTGATTGTGTAATGACAGCGACTCTAGACATTTCTAGGCTTTCTATAGTTTCTCCACTTCTAAATTTGTCTGTAAACTTTACTACTTCACCGTTATAAGGTTGTAAATCTTCGTTCCATTCGTTTTCGTAGAGTACTTGTCCTTTAAATTGTCCGGTTATCATATTCGATAACAATTCTGCCGAATAAATGGAGCCACCAGAATTGTAACGCAAATCTAAAATTAGTTCATCTACACCTTCATTTTTAAAATAACGGAATACTTCATTTAACTCCTCATTGTATTCCGCTATAAAACTATTATACATTAAGTAGCCTATCTTAGTATTATCTATATTCAATATTTTATACATACCTATAGAAGGCTCGTCTATATCGGAGTTATGAAGTGTAACCGTTTCATTGGTTGGTATAAGTGTTCCATTTTCTTCATGTAAATAGCTTAATTCTATAGAAGGAGCATTAAGTAATTCATTTACATTTTCTGTAGTTATGGTTTGCCCATTAATAGCATGAAATTTATCTCCTCGAACCACACCTTGTAATTCGGCATTAGAGTTTTCTATCACATTCCTAACTAGAATATAATAGTTGTTATCATTATCTGTAAAACCAAGAAAAATCGCTCCAGTACTTAAACTTCTTCCTTGTAAAGCTCGTTCTAGATCTACATAATCATCCACTAATACACTGAAACGATCTCCTTCATATTTTAAATAATGGAATAAGTCATTTGGGTTTTCGAAATTAGAGAGGAAGGATTCTTTGTCAGAGGTATGTGAAAAATAATCGTTGGCTAATTCTGGAGTATTTGATTTATATAAATAAAAATAATTCAATCCACGATATATAAACTCACTTGCTTGTGACATATCTTGATTCTCAGGTAGCACATCATCCATATCATCCATACAAGATATGAGTAGAATACTGAAAAGAAAGTAAGAGAGAAGTCGTATCGAATTTTTCATTGTATTATGCTTTATCCTTTAAAATTAATAAAATATCAATCAATTGTTGTTATATCAAGTTATATTAATTCAAACTATATAATTCACAAATGGGTATCGTGTTTTTTCTTGAAGCCAAATCATTTGTTTTAGGTAGATATAATATTTATTTTCGCATCGATTTTTGGTTGTTCTATTAAATTAGAGCCAAGAGGGAATTAGGTGTAAATCCTAAACTGTTCCTGCAGCTGTAATCTACATTAGATTTTTATGTCAAAAATGTCACTGCTTTATTAGTGGGAAGACGATATAAAAAGTAGAAAGTCAGAATACCTGCCAAAAATTAACTATTGCTTTCAGGATAAAAGCTTAGATAGTTGTTGTATAGCTGCAAACTGTCTTTTCTTTTATTCTTTTCATTAATCATATTTTAAATTTAATCTTTATGAAAAGAATTTTTACACTTTTAATTTTAGTTTTTAGTTTCACATTAGGTTATGCCCAGTTATCGCAAGATGATATTGTATTTTGGATTGGCGATGGCGATCAGGAAGCTTATTTTTTAGTCGATTTTAGAGATGATACGGAAGATGCTTCTTTTGGCTGGGGTATTCGTTTTAATGAAGGAGATGAGATAAGCATGGAAGATGTATTGACTCTAATAGAGGAAGCAGATTCAGGTTTTAATTCTCGTGTTACTTCAGGATTTTTAAATGATGTAGTTTATAATCATCATGCAGGAATTGATTCTGAACCTGATTGGTGGAGTACTTGGTCAGGAGACTCTGCAGATTTATTAGGGATGCAAGGGGGTATAAGCGAGGAGTTAGTAGATGGTAAATGGTATGGTCTTTCTTATGGATTTATGCCAGAACCAGTAGCACCAACTTTTAAATATGCAGCGTATAGCCCAGAATGGTTTGATATAGAAGAAATAGAGTATTGGATAGGAGAAGGAGAAAATCAAGCTGCAATTACCATTGATTTTGTTGAAGATGATAACGAAGAAGAGGTTACTTATGTTTGGGGAATTAAATTTGATGGTGTACTAACAGGGGATCAAGCTTTAGAAATAATCGCAGCTGAGGATGCGGACCTAGAAGTTAATATAGATGAAAATGGTAACATAGAGTCTATCCTATATAATGATATGCTTCGTGAACTTGATTCAGATAATTCTTGGAAAGCATTTATAGGGAACACGATGTCAGATTACCGTCCAGTAGATTTGGATGTAGTTATCGAAGATAACCAATTGTTTGGTGTTTCTTATGGAGATGATAATGTACGTCGACCTTATATTCCGACAGTAGTAGAAGATCCGAGTTTAGGAATCCATGATATTACGGTAAATAAAGTACGTTTATGGCCAAACCCTACCGTTGATGTATTATATATAGATTCGCAAGAGGCTATAAAACAATTACGTGTAGTAAACACACTAGGAGCTGTAGTATTGCAAGATAATGGTCAAAAAATAAATGTAAATAACTTACCATCAGGAGTATATGTTTTGGAAATAACAACACATACAGGAGTAGAAAACCATAGATTTATTAAAAAATAAGAAAAAATAATTTTCTGTTTTACAATACGGTTACTGATTCTCGGTAACCGTATTTTTTTTGCTGAACTTTAAAGTTTTACAAAATCGACTTATTATAACTTTTAGATTTGCGTTGTTAGTGTGTAAAAGAAAGTAGTTTCGGAACATCATTGGCAGCTACGGCAGAGTTTGTTACAAATGTTCCATAAGGAAGTCGGATTTCAATCTTTACGACTTGGGAGAACGTTATTGGTCTATCCCTGACTTGTTCTAAGTAAGTTTTATTAACAATTACCGACCAAATAAATATATAATGGGAGCTGTCCCTAACGCAACTCTTATTATCAAACTATAAAGAAGCAAAAAGAAATGAAGAAGAAAACTTTAGTATTAGGCGCGAGTAACAATCCAGATCGATATTCAAATATTGCTATAAATAGACTTACTGCATACAATCATCCAGTTGTCGCAGTTGGTTTAAGAGAAGGTAACGTAGCAGGAGTAGATATTCAGAAAGGAAAAGTTCCATTTGAGGGAGTCGACACCATTACGTTATATCTAAATCCTAAAAATCAAGAGACATATTACGATTATATCTTAAGCTTAAAACCTAAACGAGTGTTATTTAATCCAGGTACTGAGAATCCTGAGTTACAAGCTAAATTGGATGATGCAGGTATCGCTTATGAAGAAGCATGTACTCTAGTCCTTCTTAGTACGAATCAATACTAAACCTAAAAAGGTTAGTGCTCCATTGACAACTAGTAATTCGTAATTAAATTGATATCCACCTAAATAACTTGATGGAATGAAATCGAGCAAGGCTGTTATTCCTACCGATACAATAGAAATCCATAATACCCATTTGTCTTTTACTTTCCACTTTGTGAAAATTCCAAAAGCAAATAACCCAAGTAATGGTCCGTATGTATAAGCAGCAGCCTTTAGTAGCGTATCTATTACACTACTATTTAAGAGATAATTGAAAATTATTATAATTAAAGCGAGTGCTACACTCATTCCTATATGCACTCGTTTACGAATTTGTTTTTGTTTATCTTCGGATTTATTTCTGAATTTCAAAAAGTCAATACAAAAGCTAGTAGTCAAAGCAGTGAGTGCTCCATCAGCACTAGAATATGCGGCAGCGATTAATCCAAGTAAAAATAGAATTGCCAGACTAGTACTTAACCCGGAGTTAATAGCAATTTCTGGGAAGAGTAGATCGGTGCGTTCTGGAATGGTTATCCCGCTTTGATTTGCATATATAAATAGCAAAGCGCCAAGTAATAAGAATAATAAGTTTACAGGTATAAATACCAAGCTATAAGACATTACATTCTTCTGTGCATCTTTCAAGTTTTTACATGTCAAACTTTTCTGCATCATATCTTGATCCAAACCAGTCATACAAATAGTGATGAACATTCCTCCAAAGAAAGATTTCCAGAAGTAATCTTTATCTAAAAAGCTATCAAATTGAAATGCAGAAGAGTACTCTTTTAATTCTTCTGATTTTAAAAACTCTGCCATAGACCAGTCCAAACTGTCTAGCATTATATAAACAGCAACAATCACAGCACTAAGCATAAATAATGTTTGGAATGTATCGGTCCAAACAATAGTTTTTATCCCTCCTCGTGCAGTATATAACCATATAAGAAGTACAGAAATACATACCGTTATAGCAAAAGGAATGTTCCAAGTGTCAAAAACATAATGTTGTAATACAGCGGCTACCAAAAACAATCGAAAAGCAGACCCTAGCATCCTAGAAATAAAGAAAAATATGGCTCCAGTTTTATAACTTACATTGCCAAACCGCTGTTGTAAATATTCATATATAGTTGTTACATTAAGCCTGTAATAAATAGGTAATAAAATGTATGTAATTGCTACATAACCAAAGAAATACCCAGAAACTACTTGCATATAGGTAAACTGCGAGTCCTGCACCCAACCAGGTACCGACATAAAAGTGACTCCTGACAGTGAGGTACCAATCATTCCAAAAGCAACTAAAAACCATGGTGATTTATTTTCACCTTTAAAAAATGCAGCATTAGTATCACTTTTGCCTGTAAAATATGATATGACTAATAGCACAACAAAGTAGGCAGCTATTAAAAGTAGTATATGGATTGGTTGCATAGTTTTTGTCTAAAAAATTGAAACAAAAATACAAAGATTGTTAGAAGACAAACGATATAATTTATTGAAAACAAATTTAATTCATCTCCTCTAGAGATAAATTAAAAAATAGGTAGTTTTCATACTAATAATAGATAGTAAGGTAGCATAGAATAAAACTTTATTAATCTATTCTTTTTATAATAGCAAAATGCTTTGGTTACTTCTCCAAACTTTAAACATTTCGTACCTTTACCACATTATTTTATTTATATGGATTTTTCATCAAAATTGTTAGAACAAGCAGTAGAAGAGATGTCGCAATTACCAGGAATTGGTAAGCGTACTGCTTTGCGTTTGGTTCTACATTTGTTGCGTCAACCTACCGATCAAACTACTCGACTTACAAGAAGTTTAGATACTTTACGTAACGATATTAAGTTTTGTAAAAATTGTTATAATATTTCTGATACAGATATATGTGAAATTTGCGCAAACCCAAGTCGAGACAAAAGTTTAATTTGTGTAGTAGAAGATATTCGAGATGTGATGGCGATTGAAAATACTAGTCAGTTTAAAGGTGTGTATCATGTGTTAGGCGGGAAAATCTCTCCTATGGAAGGTATAGGACCTAGTGATTTACACATCGAGCCTTTGGTAGAAAAAGTGAAAAGAGGAGAGGCGCAAGAGTTGCTGTTTGCTTTAAGTTCAACCATGGAAGGTGATACGACAAACTTTTATATCTTTAAACAGATTGAAGATTATGATGTGACACTTACAACTATTGCTAGGGGTATCTCTGTGGGCGATGAGCTAGAATATGCCGATGAAGTTACCTTAGGAAGAAGTATTCTACATCGTGTTCCATTTGAATCTACTTTAAAAAATAATTAATATTTAACTTTAGAAATTAACCCATTAGAAGACAACTTAGTTTTTATTAACCAAATCTATTTCGAAATTGATTAAAGTTTCTGTTATAATCCCTATGTATAATGCTGAGGAAAGCATTATTAAAACTTTGGATTCCATCAGAAACCAAGATTATGAAGGTGAATTTGAGATTATTGTTATTAATGATGGGTCTACTGATCAGAGTAAAAAGTGTGTAGAAAATTATCAATCGAAATATTCTAATTTGAATATTCAGCTATTGGATCAACCAAATCAAGGAGTTTCTATAGCAAGAAATAGAGGTTTGAAAGTTGTAACTGGAAAATATATTGCATTATTAGATGCAGATGATGAATGGTTAAAAAATAAAACAACACGCCAGATACAAATTTTAGAAAATCAAGAACTCGAAGTGGATTTAATTGGAAGTTTACGAAATGGTAACCCGCTTTTACCGCCTTATCGATTAGATAATCGAAACCTTGCCGAAGTAAACTTAAAAAAGTTACTGATTCGTAATGAATTACAACCATCCACAGTGATTTTTAATAGAAAGTTATTAGGAAATACGGGATATTTTAATCCAAGCCAATGTCATGCTGAAGATGTAGATTATTGGATGCGAGCCACTTTACACAATAAATTATTTATTTTAGGTGAAGATTTGCTTTTTGCGGGGGGAGGAAAACGTTCTTTCGGTTCATCAGGATTATCTGCTAATCTTAAAGCGATGACCAGAGGTTATATAAATAATATTAATCGTTTATATGAAGCTGGTCGAATATCCAAATTAGCATTATTTTTTTATTCGATTTTTTATCGGTTTAAATATTTAGTTTTGTTAACCAGAACAAGTTATTATAATCTATTAGGAAAAAAATGATAGAAAGATGAAAAACATTAAAAATATATTG
>JAJYTI010000079.1 GCA_021793135.1 Bacteroidota bacterium | reverse complement strand
TTAATTAGAATTTAGTTTTGTTTCTAGAAAAATAAAATTGCAACCCCCTAATCTATAAGCGGATTGCAATTTTTTTAAGTGGAGATGACGGGAGTCGAACCCGTGACCTCTTGACTGCCAGTCAAGCACTCTAGCCAGCTGAGCTACACCCCCATAATACTTTTGCAATTTAGATAAAAAAATCAGTATCCACAATATAGCTAGTTTCTCGGCATTATAAAATTTATTCTATTCCTAAGTTAAGGTTTTATATGTAGTATAATTATAGTGTATCTTTGCATAAAATTTGATAGAGAATGGAGAAAATACGTATTACAAAAAGTTTTACTTTCGAAACGGGACATGCATTGTATGGTTACGATGGGAAATGTAAAAACGTACACGGACATAGCTATAAGTTATGGGTAACCGTTATAGGAACTCCTATTAATGACCCTAATCATACTAAATATGGAATGGTGATTGATTTTGGAGATTTGAAGCGTATTGTAAATGACGAAATTGTAGATGTGTTTGATCATGCCACGGTTTTTAATAAAAACACACCGCATATAGAGCTTGCAGAAGAGTTACAAAAACGTGGACATCATGTATTATTAGTAGATTATCAGCCTACAAGTGAGAAGATGTTATCGGATTTTGTTAACAGAATAAATAAGCATCTACCAGAATCTATTTCTCTTCATTCTTTACGACTGCAAGAGACAGATTCGAGTTATGCAGAATGGTACGCATCGGATAATCAATAAATTAGCATGCATAAGATAATCCTTCCACAAGATAAAAAAGTCTATTTTTCTAGCGATAATCATTTAGGTGCTCCTGATGCAAAAACTAGTTTGCCTAGAGAAAAAAAATTTGTTAGATGGTTAGATGAGGTGCAACATGATGCTGCTGCAATATTTTTGCTTGGGGATTTATTTGATTTTTGGTTTGAATATAAAAAAGTAGTGCCTAAAGGTTTTGTACGTGTGTTAGGTAAACTAGCCGAGTTGCGAGATAAAGGAATTCCAATATATTTTTTTGTAGGCAATCATGATTTATGGATGCGTGATTATTTTGAAACCGAATTGAATATTCCTGTTTTTTATGATAGTACTCCATTTCAAATAGGCGAAAAAAAGTTTTTAATTGGGCATGGTGATGGTAAAGGACCAAATGATAAAGGCTATAAACGAATGAAGAAAGTTTTTACCAATCCTATTTCTAAGTGGTTTTTTCGTTGGTTGCATCCTGATATTGGTGTTTCGTTAGGACAGTACTTTTCCGTAAAAAACAAATTGATATCTGGAGAAGAAGACCATCGATTTTTAGGCAAAGAGGAAGAGTGGTTAGTGCAATATGCTAAACGTAAACTAGAATCGGCACATTATGATTATTTTGTGTTCGGACATCGACACTTGCCTATGAAGGTTGGGGTGAAAAACAGCTATTATTTTAATTTAGGGGATTGGATTGGATATTATACGTATGGTGTATTCGATGGGAATAACTTCCAATTAAAAGTATTTGAAAGTGATGATTATTCTGCTATCATCGAACATCCTTAACCATTAATTGTAAACTGGTTTTTCCGTTCCAATGGTTTTCTTCTAGAGTATAGACTACTTCAAAATTCATTTTGTCTATTTGGTTTAATTTATGTCCTAGTCCAAATCCAATACCAGTGATAGGTATTTTAGTAGTATGGTCTACTATACTTAAACGTAAGTGTTTTCCATCTACTCCTACTGCTTTGGAACCAGCATCCATGACGTTCCTAGTGACGAATATAGGATTGTTGTTTTCAGGACCAAATGGTCGCATGCGATTTATAATGCGATATAATTTAGAAAATTTTCTGCCTGTTTCTGGTATTAAATCGCGTAAATTTATTTCCGCTTCGATATTAATTACTGGTTCTAAGCTTTCTTCAGAAATTGTTTCCTTAACTACCTTTTCAAAATATTCTTTAAATGTTTGATAGTTTTCGGGCAATAAGCTTAAACCTGCTGCTGCTTGGTGTCCTCCAAATTTTTCTAATAAATGGGAGCATTTGTTTAAAGCTTCAAAGATATTAAAACCTTCTACAGAACGTGCAGAAGCAGTAAGTAGAGAATCACCTTTACTAAAAACAATGGTCGGCCTATAGTAAGTTTCTATTAGACGGGATGCTACAATTCCTAGTACACCATTGTGCCAATTCTCTCCATAGACTACAGTTGTGTGTTTATTTATCTCTTTATTTTCTTTTATCTGTTGTAATGCTTTCTGTGTAATACTTTTGTCTTGTTCTCTTCGGTCTCTATTATAGCACTCTATTTCCGAAGCTATTTTTTTAGCAATATCAGAATTGTTTTCTATCAACAAATCTACGGCGTGGTGCGCATGTTTCATTCGCCCTGCAGCATTGATTCGTGGTGCGATTTTAAATACTAGATCTGTTATATGTAGAATTTGATTGTTCGCATTGCAAGACTCCAAAATGCTTTGTACTCCTACACGTTTTTCTTGCTCATTTAAGTGAGTTAGCCCCATGGCTGCCAAGATTCTGTTTTCACCCGTAATAGGTACAATATCTGCAGCAATAGCGATAGCAACTAAGTCTAGATATGAATATAGGTCTTCTAGTTTTCCATTTCGTTTGGTATGTATAGCTTGGATCAATTTAAAACCAACGCCACACGCACAAAGTTCTTTGTACGGATAAGGACAATCGTTTTGTTTAGGATTCAATATAGCGGTTGCATTGGGAATTTCCTCGCCCGGTAAATGGTGGTCGCAAATAATAAAATCGATATCCAAACTCTTTGCATATTCTACTTGCTTTACTGCTCGAATACCACAATCTATAGCTATAATTAGAGACACTCCCTTTTCTTTGGCTAAATCAATGCCTTTAATAGATACTCCATACCCTTCACCATAACGATCTGGGATATAAGTGATGATTTTTGCGCCAATACTGGTTAGATAAGTATAAAGAAGTGTAACGCTAGTAGTTCCATCTACATCGTAATCCCCATAAACCATGATAGGCTTTTCTTCTTTTATCGTATCTAGAATCAATTTACTTGCAACACCCATGTCCTTCATTAATAATGGATCGTGAAGCAAACGTATATCAGGATTGAAATAAGCATTAGCCTCATCAAAATTATGAATATTGCGATGTAATAATAGCTTAGCGATAGTTTCGCTAATGCCTATTTCTTCGATAAGATGGTGTATTTCTTCTTTTGGAAATGAAATGGGGCCTTCCCAGCGCATATATTGTCTATTTATCTGTTTTTCCACCAACGATAATAACGATTTCTCCTTTTGGTGGATTTTTTTCAAAATGTTGCTGAAGTTCTTCTAGATTTCCACGTATGGTCTCTTCGTGAAGTTTTGTTATTTCTCGAGAAACCGAAGCAGAACGCTCTGCTCCTAAGTATTCTTTGAGTTGCGATAATGTTTTAACTAATTTATATGGAGATTCATATAAGATAATGGTTCTTACTTCTTCGGCAAGGAGTTCTAAACGCGTTTTACGCCCTTTTTTTGCAGGCAGGAAACCTTCAAAAACAAATTTATCATTAGGCAATCCACTATTGACCAATGCTGGTACAAAAGCTGTAGCGCCAGGAAGACAGTCTACATCTACACCCGCTTGAATACAAGCTCTGGTAAGAAGGAAGCCTGGGTCGCTAATGGCAGGTGTACCAGCATCGCTTATTAACGCCATGGTTTCACCACTTTGCATTCGTTGTACCAGACTGTCTACGGTTTTATGCTCGTTATGCATATGATGCGAATACATAGGTCGATCGATATTGTAATGCTTTAGCAATTTACCGCTAGTTCGCGTGTCTTCTGCCAAAATGCAATCTACAGATTCCAATACTTCCAATGCGCGTAGGGTGATATCTTTTAAGTTGCCTATTGGTGTTGGTACTAAATATAATTTTCCCATAGGGTATTATTAGCTAAATTTTTTCTCGATTATAGCTAAGAATCGTTCGCTGAACTCTTCTTTACCGGCCCAGTTTTGATAGTCTGGTTTTATTTGCTGTTCTAAGAATAATTGTATGCTATCAAAATCATCCATAGTGTTGATTTGCGATAATACTCTATTGAAGTCTTGTGTGCTTCCCGCAAATAGATTGTTTATAAATGCAATACGGTCATTAAGACCTATATGTAATCCTTTATTTAGAGATTCGTTTAATGAGCGAGGTTTATTTGCTTGTGCGTTGTATGTGTTTTTTATAGGTTCTTTATCAGCTTGTTTTCTTCCAAACACAGGAGTTTGCTTGTAAGTAGAAGCAAAGCGTTTTAATTCATCTGCTACGCGTTTAGCAGGTTCTTGTGCTTTAGGCGCTTTGGTTTCTATTTTTTCTATTGCTGGGTCTGGGTTTATTGTTTGTTGTATTTCGTTTTCTGCTGTCTTTTCCTTTATAGTAGGCTGTACCACTTCTTCCGTTTGCTCCGGTTTTGTTTTTTCTTTTACAGTGAATTGCGATTCTGTTTTTTTCACTTCTTCTTGTGTATTCTCGATCGTATCGTAATTCATTATAGAGGGTTGTTCATTTACTATTGGCTCTACAATTTTTTGTGGTTCTGTATTGTCTTTTTCTACAGAAGAAACATGGAGTTGTTTTTCTAGATAATCCAAAACACAAAGTTTATCGTAAAGTTGCATTGTGATGTTTTTCCATTCTTGAGTAGAACGTGAATCTTTCTTATTAAGTAAATCGGTGGCCAAGGATTGGATTTCAGCCTCTATTCTCTTTTTCATAACTTAGTCCTTATTTATCGCTTTTCTCGAAAATATTCTTGTGTAAAGGTATTCGTTTTCTTTCTCAGATTAAACCGAATCTATATAAAAGAATGTTCAAATATCTTTTTAACATAGATTCTATAATAACTTCATAGATTCAAAGAGTCATAGAAGTTATTAAAACCTGCATAAGGAATTTACTGAAAATCAATTCCCTGTATCAGAGTGATTTGAAATAGGTAGATAAACGAAAGTAACGAATATTCCGAGTTATCTCTGTTAGATTTTATAAATTTACGCAACCTAAACGGAAACGTCAACTATATTTTAATTCGTAATTATTCTTAATAAATGTTTCTCGAAAATACCGTTAATCAAGAAGAGCAATTTGGTTGGATAGAAGTGATCTGCGGATCGATGTTTTCTGGTAAAACAGAAGAGCTTATCCGACGTTTAAAACGTGCACGATTTGCCAATCAAAGAGTAGAGATTTTTAAACCTACGGTAGATAATCGTTATGATGATGAGATGGTAGTTTCGCATGATAGCAATGAAATTCACTCTACTCCAGTTCCTGCAGCTGCCAATATTCCGTTGCTGGCAAGTGGTTGTGATGTAGTAGGAATTGATGAAGCACAATTTTTTGACGACGAAATTGTACAGGTATGTAATGATTTAGCCAATAGTGGAGTTCGTGTAATCGTGGCAGGATTGGATATGGATTTTCAAGGAAAGCCATTTGGTCCAATGCCTTATTTAATGGCTACTGCAGAATATGTTACTAAAGTACATGCGGTATGTACAAGAACGGGAAATCTGGCCAACTATAGTTATCGTAAATCAGATAATGATGATTTGGTGCTTTTAGGAGAGAAGGCCGAATACGAACCATTGAGTAGAGCAGCGTATTACAAATTAAAAATGGCTAAACAGCAACAGAAAAATGACACAAAAGATTCTATTTAAAAACATAAATTTATGAATGATTTGCCTAGCACAAGATTGGAGATTGATCTACAGGCACTAGAACATAACTTCACATATTTTAAAAAACAAATTCGTAAAGAAACAAAAATAATAGCGGCGGTTAAAGCCAATGCTTATGGTACCGATGCAGTGGCTGTTGGAAAACAACTAGAAGCTTTAGGAGTAGACTATTTAGCTGTGGTTTTTACTAGAGAAGGGATTGCGTTAAGAAAAGCCGGAATAAAAACTCCGATTATCGTATTTCAAGCTATGCCTAGAGAGATTTCTCAATTAGTAGAATATCAATTGGAACCAAGTTTATATTCCGATAGTATGTTTCGAGCATTTTCTGTATATGCCGAAGAAAACAACTTAAACGAGTATCCTGTTCACGTAAAGTTTAATACAGGTATGAATCGCTTAGGGATGGCTTTAAGCCAAGCTGAGTCTCTTGGAATTGCATTTGAAACTAGCAATAATCTAAAGCTTAAAAGTATCTTCACCCATTTTGCGGAAAGTGATGATAAAACACATAAAGAGTTTACAGAGAAACAAATTCGAAAGTTTAATAGGGTAAGTAAAGAGCTAGAATCTGCTTTAGGGTATATGCCTATGCGCCATGCATGTAATACAATGGGAGTGTTAAATTATCCCGAAGCGCACTATGAAGCGGTTAGGATAGGAATAGGTCTTTATGGTTATACGTATGATAAAAAGATTAACGAAAAGTTAAAAGTAGTAGGGCGTTTAGTGGCGCCAATTATTCAAAAACAATACTTGAATCCCGGTGATAGTATAAGTTATAATCGAAAATTTATTGCGGAAGTACCTATGATAATTGCCACTATACCATTAGGTCATGCCGATGGTATAAATAGAGCTTATGGTAATGGTAAAGGATGGGTCTACTTAAATGGTAGAAAGGCACCTATTCTTGGAAATGTATGTATGGATATGGTTATGATAGATGTAACCGAGATTGCATGCGATGAAGGCGATTTAGTAGAAGTATTTGGAGAGAATAATTCTGCAATAGATTTAGCGAATTCTATTGGAACTATATATTACGAGTTAATTGCAGGAGTTACAAATAGAGTGCCTAGGCATATAATCGAAAATTAACATAACGTTAATGAGTAGAGAGAATAAATTCCTATTTTGGCACATTAATCTTATTTCAAAACTAAAAAACTAACTATTATGAAAAAACTGTTACAGGAGTTCCGCGATTTTATCATGACAGGTAATGTTATTGACTTGTCAGTTGCAGTATTACTAGCTACTGCTGTTGGTGCTGTAGTGTCTGGATTTACCGAAGATGTGATGATGCCTATCGTTGGTCACTTTGCAGGAGGTATGGATTTCGCAGACCTAAAAATAGTTCTAACAGAAGCTACTATAGGTGCCGATGGAACCGAATTAGAGCCAGAGAACGCTATCCTTTATGGTAAATGGATCAATACAATAATCAACTTAATTATCGTTGGGTTTGTATTATTTATGATCGTAAAAGGTTATGGTAAAGTAAAAGAAATGCGTAAAACTCAAGAAGAAGTAGCTCCAGAAGAACCAGCTGGACCAACTCAAGAAGAGTTATTGGCAGAAATTCGCGATGAACTAAGAAGACAAAATAGACAATAAGAAGTAGCGCAACCGCTACACTATTCATTTAGTAATTTTAAAACCACCTTATTCTATCTAAATAAGGTGGTTTTTCTTTTATCCCATATCGGTAATGCTTATTTTTGATACAAAACATTTTAAAAATGAAAGTAGCAGTTGTTGGTGCTACCGGGATGGTAGGCGAGGTGTTATTGCATCTATTAGAAGCACGAAACTTTCCAGTAACCGAGCTTATACCAGTTGCATCGGAAAGATCTGCGGGTAGTAATATTTACTTCCGTGATAAAGCATATAAAATAATTACAATAGAAGAAGCGATAGACCAATCGCCAGATATAGCCCTTTTCTCTGCAGGAGGTGAACTTTCTAAAGAATGGGCTCCTCGTTTTGCAGAAAAAGGAACCTTTGTGATTGATAACTCTTCGGCATGGCGAATGGATCCAAATATCAAGTTGGTTATTCCAGAAATCAATGGAGAATTATTAACAAAAGAGGATAAAATTATAGCCAATCCCAATTGTTCGACCACACAAATGGCGATGGTGATGGCACCCTTACATAGAAAATATACAATACAGAAATTAGTTGTTTCTACCTATCAATCGGTAACTGGAACTGGAAAAGCTGCGGTAGAACAAATGGAAAATGAAGAGAAGGGTATAACAAATACTATGGTTTATCCTTATCCCATTTACCGTAATGCTATTCCACATTGCGATGTATTCGAAGACAATGGTTTTACTAAAGAGGAACTAAAGTTGATGAACGAACCACTGAAAATTCTAGGGGACGATTCTATCGAAATTATTGCTACAGCAGTTCGTATTCCTACGGTTGGAGGACACTCTGAAAGCGTGACCATGACTTTTGAAAAAGAACCAAACCTCAGCGAATTACGTAAGATCTTACATGAAACAAATGGAATTAAGTTACAAGATAATCCATTGACAAATACCTATCCTATGCCGCTATTTAGTCATAACAAAGATGAGGTGTTTGTAGGACGCATTCGTAAAAGTCCAAAGAACCCTAAGGAAGTAAACCTGTGGATTGTGAGTGATAACCTACGTAAAGGTGCAGCAACCAATGCTATTCAAATTGCAGAGATTGTAGAAAGGATTATTACAAATCGAGAGCTGAAATCCATTTTTAATAAATGAAGTTTTACTATATCATGAAAACAAAGAACTCCTGAGATTTTTCTCAGGAGTTCTTTGTTTTTAAACTTGCTAAAGAAACAACCTAGTTATTTGTTGAATATCTTTATTTATTAAAGCGTACTTTAAATTCTTATTGCGCTATCGATACCTCTTGATCTTGTCGTTTAAATTCAACCATGCTTCTTATAAAGAATACCATAGTCAAAATGGCAACGATAGCAATCAAAGTTTTTGATTCTATAAAAAATAAACTTAAAATAAAAGCTAGTATAGTTGATGTAATTCTAAGTTTATAATCTTTAATCGTTATATTTTTTTTATCAGAGTTTAATATAATCATAGAAACCAAGCTTCCTAAGCCTATGAAAAATGCTAAATTGAAACCGCCATCGCCAAGACTAACCAATTGTTCTGGATAAAAAGGATTTAGAGCTAAGATGAGTGAAATAATAGATCCTAGCAACAGAACTGTTTTATTTGGTTCTTTAATAACTTTTGATTCTCCAAGATTAGCATATAAAGATTTACAGAATGTATTACGTTCTTCCACAGTATTAAAAGTTTTAACCTTTAATATGTTGGGGTTTAGCAATGAAAAATTATTCTTGATGTCAAAATAAACCACTGCGTAATTACTGTTCTCTATTGTATCGATGTATAGAGATTCTTTATAAAAGTCGATGCCGAATTTTATTTTTTCTGTATTTTCAGGAATTTTTAGGTTTAACTCCTCTCCATATCTTACGCGTCCTAATTTTCTTCTATTATTTCCTTTAATCGATACACTTCTATATTGGTACCAATTATGTGGAAAGTAAAAAGATACAATGATATTATTCATAACTTAT
>JAJYTI010000078.1 GCA_021793135.1 Bacteroidota bacterium | reverse complement strand
GAAAATAGCGCACCCTCTGTTACAAGAATGCGCTATAAATATATTGTTGTTGTATAAACAAAACTATACGAACATCGTTATTGGATTTTCGATGTATGTTCTTAAAGTTTGTAAGAATTTAGCTCCTGTTGCTCCGTCTACGGTTCTATGATCGCAAGCTAGCGTTACTGTCATTCTATTACCTATTCTTATTTCTCCATCTTTTACTACAGGTTTTTGCTCTATAGCTCCTACAGAAAGGATTGCAGAGTTAGGTTGGTTGATAATAGAAGTAAATTCTTTAATTCCAAACATACCTAGGTTAGAAACGGTAAAAGTACTTCCTTCCATTTCTTGTGGGGTAAGCTTTTTGTCTCTTGCTTTTCCAGCTAGTTCACGTACTTCCGATCCTATCTGTGCAAACGACATTTGGTCTGCAAATGGTAGTACTGGTACCACTAAGCCTTCGTCTACCGCAACTGCAACTCCTATGTGTATGTGTTTTGCTGTAATGGTTACGTCGTCTTTCCATTGCGTATTTACTTGCGGATGTAAGCGTAATGCCATAGCGCAAGCTTTAATAATCATATCATTAAACGAGATACGATTTTCTGACGATTCATTTATTGCTGTACGTGCACTAATTGCATTGTCCATATCAAGCTCCACCGTTAAATAGTAATGAGGAGCAGTGTATTTAGACTCCGCAAGTCTTCTAGCGATAGTTTTGCGCATTTGAGAGTTCTTGGTTTCTTCCCAAGTTTCTTCTCCTACTGGAACAAAACCACCTGCCGCAGCACCTGGTTGATAGTTCTCTATATCGCGCATTATTATTCTATTGTTGTCACCAGAAGGCTGAACAAATTTTAAGTTGATGTTTCGTTCTTCTGCTAACTTCTTAGCTAATGGAGAAACAAAAACACGCTTATCACTTGAGACTGCTTTTTTAGGAGCAGCTTTGGCAGCAGGTTTAGTAGTTTTAGTTTCCTTTGGCTTCTCTTCTTTTTTCTTTGGAGCTTCTTTCTTTGGCTCTGCTTTAGCTGGAGTAGCGTTTTTACTTTTGTCATAATTTGCTAGTACTTCAGATACATCTGTACCCTCTGGTCCTAGAATTGCTAAAAGCTTATCTACTTCTGCAGTTTCCCCTTCTTGAATTCCAATTTTAAGTAAAGTACCAGAGTAGAAAGACTCGAACTCCATAGTGGCCTTATCGGTTTCTATTTCAGCAAGAATATCACCTTCTTCTACCGAGTCACCTTCTTGTTTTAGCCATTGTGCAACAGTACCTTCCTCCATTGTGTCGCTTAAGCGTGGCATGGTTATAACTTCAACACCTTCTGGAATTGTGAAATCTGTTTTTTCTTCGGTAACAGCTTCTTCTTTAGTGTCTTCTGTTTTTTCTTCCTCTTTCTCTTCGCTTTCTTCTTTTACTTCTTCTGTCTTTCCATCTAGCAAATCTGAAATATCTTCTCCTTCTTCTCCAATAATTGCCAATAAACTATCTACTGGTGCCGTTTCGCCTTCTTCTATTCCTATGTGTAGTAATACACCCTCATAGAATGATTCGAATTCCATAGTGGCCTTATCGGTTTCTATTTCTGCCAGGATATCACCTTCGCTAACTTTATCACCAACCTTAACTAACCATTGTGCAACGGTACCTTCTTCCATGGTATCGCTAAGGCGTGGCATATTTATAACTTCTGCCATAATCTATTCTTATTGTTTTTTTGGTAAAAAAGGATAATCCTCTTGTTCGTATACAGTGTCAAACATTACGTTGCTCTCTGGGAAAGGAGATTCCTCTGCAAATTTCTCACATTCAGCAACTCTGTCGCGAACTCGTTTATCTATTTCTTTTATCTCCTCTTCCGTAGCCCATTCATTTTCGTAAATAATGTTTAGTACATGTAAGATAGGGTCCTCTTTTTGTTTCTGCTTAACTTCTTCTTTTGTACGATAATGCTGTGCATCACTCATAGAGTGTCCGCGATAACGATAAGTACGTATTTCTAAGAATGTAGGACCATCACCGCGACGTGCACGTTCAATTGCTTCGTACATTTCTTTAGCTACTATTTCAGGTTTCATACCATCTATAGCTTTACAAGGCATTTCGTAACCTAGTCCTAGCTTATAGATATCGCTATGGTTAGCGGTACGCTCTACAGAAGTTCCCATGGCATATCCATTGTTTTCTACACAGAATACTACTGGTAGTTTCCAGTTCATAGCCATATTGAAGGTTTCGTGAAGCGAACCTTGACGCGTAGCACCATCTCCCATATACGTCAATGTTACTGCGTCGCGTTTAAAATATTTATCGGCAAATGCAAGCCCTGCACCTAGTGGTATTTGTCCTCCTACAATCCCATGACCACCATAGAATCGGTGTTCTTTAGAGAAAATATGCATAGACCCTCCTAGACCTTGTGACGTTCCCGTAGCCTTACCATATAATTCGGCCATAACACGTTTTGGGTCTTCTCCCATTCCTATAGGTTGTACGTGGTTTCTATATGCCGTGATCATCCTGTCTTTGGTTAAATCCATTGCATGGAGAGCACCTGCTAGTACAGCTTCTTGGCCATTATACAAGTGTAAGAATCCACGAACTTTTTGTTGAATATATACCTGAGCAAGTTTGTCCTCAAACTTACGCCAGAAGTACATCTCTTCGTACCAATTTAGGTAGGTTTCTTTCGTTATTTTTTTCATCTATCAATCAATAATAAATTCTTCGATGCAACTTTGCATAAGTACAAAAATACGACATTTCAGTAGGATACAAAACTAAGCTAGATTAAATTGCCTTTTTTTAGGAGGTTTTTAATATCCTAAACGTGTAGAGCGTCATAATTTTACTTGTTAAAATACAGAATATGAAGTAAAATATTTTTATTATAACAATTCGCGAAATAAAACATAGACTCCCATAACTAGTACAAACCAACCGAAACCTTTTTTTAGTTTAGCGCCATCTACTTTTATCGACAATTTATTACCTATGAATATTCCAAGTATTGCAAGAGAAGTGATTATTAAAAGAAAGTTCCAATCTATAATTTGACTTTCTTGCGATAAATCACCAAGAAATCCAATTAAAGATTTTAAGGCAATAATCAATAATGAGGTTCCTATGGCTTTTTTCATAGGTAACTTACTAAGAAGAACAAGAGCTGGAATAATTAAGAAGCCACCACCTGCACCTACAAATCCCGTAAGTACACCAACTAATGTTCCTTCAATTAAAATAAGAGGATAGTTGAATTCTTGTTTATTCATAACTTCCTCTTCTATATTTGTTTTAGATCGAATCATAGAAATTGAAGCAAGTAGCATAAGAATAGCAAATAAAACCATCATTAGTAATGATTTTGTGATTTCTAAATGTCCTATATTTCCAATGTGCTCTGGTATGGCAGGAACAAGGTGCTTTCGTGTGAGAAATACCGCAATAATAGATGGTATACCAAAAACTATAGTCGTAGGTATGCTTATAAAACCTTGTTTGTATTTAGGGACTACGCCTATTAAGCTTGATAAACCAACTATAAATAGAGAGTAAGCTGTGGCCAACACTGGAGAAACTCCAAAAAAATAAACCAATACGGGAACGGTAAGTATCGATCCGCCACCACCAATTAAACCTAATGATAAACCAATAGTGATGGAAGCGATGTAACCTATAATTTCCATAAATATTCTTATTTTTAAAACGTAGTCAAAGGTCTAATAAAAAATATTAATAATGTGTAGCATAAGTGACACATATTATAATGTAATATGGTTTTGAGTTAATGTCTTTGAATACACCTATTTAACAAAGATTAAGTATTAGCAATACGTTATAAAATTCATTTCTATCTTGTCCTACTTTATATTTTAAAATATAAATGGAATTCTAATTTAGACCATGCATTTTAGATGGATATTATTGCATAAATTTAGATTAGTGGGACAACTGTCTAATTAAAAATATACCTTTGCGTACCTTATTATTGGGAAATAAAAAATAGAATTTGTAGTTACATGAAAAGAATTCTGTACTTCTTACTATTGATTTTTGGAGCAGTATATAATGTTAGTGCTCAAGAAGAAGAGGAAGCTCCATTGGTAGAAAAACCACCGATAGAGTTATATAAATATATTTCTATGGATAGAGATACTACTTATTTGGATACTACTTTGAGTATCCATAAAATGTATCGATTTAATTATCTTAGAAAAGACAACTTAGAATTATTACCTTTTTCTAATGTTGGACAAACTTATAATAAACTAGCTTATGATTTTCAATCTATACGTTTACGTCCACAATTTGTAGCGCAAGGACAACATTATAGTTATAAAGAAACCGAAGATATAAAGTATTATCAAGTTCCTACGCCTTTGTCTGATTTGTATTTTAAAACAGCCTTTAATCAGGGCCAACAAATGGATGCTTTTTTTACCATAAATACGAATGAGAATTTCAATATGTCTATTGCCTATCAAGGAGTTCGTTCATTAGGACATTATCAGCATATACTTACTAGTACAGGAAACTTTGTATTCACTACTAATTATCAAAGTCCAAATTCTAGATATAGATTACGGGCACACTTCGCTTCACAAGGTCTTACTAATGAGCAGAATGGTGGGCTTAAGGAGTCTTCTATTCCATTGTTTATAGAAAATGAATCGCAGTTTAGAGATCGTGGAAGATTGGATGTGAATTTTGAAGATGCCGAAAATGCACTTTATGGAAATAGGATTTATGTAGATCAGACTTATGATTTATTATATACAGATGTATCCAAATCGAAAATAAGTCTTGGTGCAGAACTTCAACATGAAAAGAAGTCATATTCCTATAGACAAGATAGAGCTTATACTAATTATGGAGACTCTTATAAATTTACAAAACTTGATAAGAAAACATCTTTAGCAGAATCTCAAGCTAAAGCTTATATCGATTTAGGCCGTAAATACTTGGGTGATATTCACGGATATATTACCTATACCAATTATAATTATGGTTACAATTCTATATTATATTTAGATCATGGAACCATAACAAATCGACTTAAAGGGAATGCTGTAGAAGCAGGAGGGAAGTACACTAATCAGTATAGAAATATGCGACTTGAGGCAGGTGCTGGTAGACAAATCGGAGGCGAGTATGACGGAACATATCTCTATGGTCTATTGCAGGTGCCTATTATTAAAGATTTAACCTTAGAGGCAAAAGCTAGTATTCAAAGTACATCTCCTGATTATGGTTTCTTATTGTATCAAAGCGATTATGTTAATTATAATTGGCAACCAAATTTTAAAAATGAACGTAAGCAAATAGCTAGTTTTAATATTCTATCTGATAGGTGGTTGAATCTTGGTGCAACTTATACAGGAATGGATAACTATAGTTACTTTACAATAGATGAAAATGCTAATACTCCAACACCGTTTCAAGGAGATCAAAGAGTAGATTATTTAAAAGTAAATGCACAGAAGGAAGTATCTTTTGGAAAATTTGGTGCTGAAGCTACTGTAGTGTATCAAGATGTATTTAGTGGAAGTAGATATTTATCGGTACCGAAGATTTTAACGAGAGGTTCGGTGTATTATCAAGATCATTGGTTTAGCCGTGCATTGTTTATGCAAACAGGAATAAGTGCTAAGTATTTTACTAAATATTATATGAATGCATATGATCCTGTGTTAGGAGATTTTTATGTGCAGAGAGACGCACAATATGGAGAATTCCCGCTAGTAGATATTTTCTTCAATGCTAAAGTAAGACAAACAAGAATCTTTGTGATTTATGAGCATGTGAATAGTCTACTTAATAATCGAAATAAACATTTTTCAGCTCCAGATTACCCATATCGAGATGCAATGCTGCGGTTTGGTTTAGTTTGGAACTTCTTCCAATAAAAAAAATCAGGCGTCTTAAATAAGCTTATTTAAGACGCCTGATTTTTTTATGTTAAGTTTATTATTCTAATAATCCTGCTCGTTTCAATAAAGCATCTGGACTAGGTTCTTGACCTCGGAATGCTTTATAAAGCTCCATAGGATCTTTTGTACCTCCTTGAGAGAGTACATTTTCGTAAAATTTCTGTGCGATTTTTTTATTGAAAATTCCATTTTCTTTAAAGTAAGCAAATGCATCGGCATCTAGTACTTCGGCCCATTTATAACTGTAATATCCAGCACTATAACCACCTTGAAAAATATGTGAAAATGCAGTGCTCATACAACTTGTCTTCACTTCTGGGTATAAACGAGTCGATTCAAATGCTTCTTTTTCTACTTCTTTTACATTAGTAAAATGACTAGGATCACTATCATGCCACTTCATGTCTAAAATTCCGAAGCTTAATTGACGAATGGTTTGAACTCCTTCCATGAATTTTAAAAGTTCTTGAATACGCTCTACATATTCCATAGGAATTAATTCGCCAGTTTCGTAATGCTTAGCAAATAGTGATAAAGCTTCTTTTTCATAACACCAATTCTCTAAAAGTTGACTCGGTAACTCTACAAAATCCCAATACACACTGGTTCCAGATAAACTTGCATAGGTAGTGTTGGCAAGCATACCATGTAATGCATGTCCAAATTCGTGGAATAGGGTAGTGACTTCGTTAAAAGTCAATAAAGAAGGTTTGTTTTTACTAGGTTTACTAAAGTTGCAAACGATAGAAACGTGTGGTCTTATATTTTCACCATTTTTCTTTTCTTGACTACGGTAAGAAGTCATCCAAGCACCATTGCGTTTTCCAGCACGCGGATGGAAGTCGGTGTAAAGTAAAGCTTGATCTTCTCCTTTGTCATTGGTTACTTGCCAAACAGTCACATCTGGATGATAGGTGTCAACATCGGTTCTTTTTTCAAAATTCAATCCAAAAAGTTTATTAGAAATTGTAAAAACACCTTCTAATACTTTGTCTAATTGAAAATATGGACGAAGAATTTCATCATCGATAGCGTATAGCTTTTGTTTCAACTTTTCGGAATAATAAGCAGTATCCCAACTCTGGAAAGTTTCTATTCCGTCAAGTTCTCTGGCAAAGTCTGCTAGCTCTTGTAATTGGGTAATTGCACTTGGCTTAGCTTTTACACGTAAGTCTTCTAAAAAGTCATTTACGTTTTTAGCGCTTTTAGCCATTCTTTGCTCTAAGACAAAATCGGCATGCGTTTTATATCCCAATAAGTTTGCTCGTTGATGACGTAGTTTTACAATATCTAAAACATTTTCTTGGTTATCATATTTGTTGTTTTGATAACTTCGAGCTCCATATGCTAGTGCAAGCTTCTTACGTAGCTCTCGATTTTTAGCATAGGTCATGAAAGCAATATAGCTTGGAAAATCTAATGTGATTAACCATCCATCCAAACCTTTTTCATGTGCTAAATCGGCAGCAGCTTCTTTTGCGCTATCAGGTAGACCATCAAGATCTTTTTCATTAGTTAAGTGAAGTTGATAATCGTTTGTTTCTGCCAAGACATTCTGACCAAATTGTAAGCTTAGTTTGGCTAGTTTAGAGTCGATTTCGCGGAGTGTTTTTTTATCTTCTTCATTTAGTCCAGCGCCATTCCTAGAAAATGAGAGATAATTGCTCTCTAGTAATCTATTTTGTTCTGGATTTAAATTTAATTTTTCACGATTATCATATACGGTTTTTACGCGCTCATATAATTCGGTATTGAGTAATATGTCGTTTTGAAATTCGGAAAGCAGTGGCGATACTTCTTGAGCGATAGCTTGAATATTATCGTTGGTTTCTGCGCTGTTTAGATTAAAGAAAATACTAGTTACACGACCTAATTGTTTTCCGGAATTCTCTAATGCTTCAATAGTGTTTTCAAAATTAGCTGGTTCAGTGTTCGTCGCAATAGTCTGAACTTCTTGCTTTGCTTGTGCTATCAATTCTTTGATAGCAGGCAAAAAGTGTTCTTCTTTAATTTGGGAAAAGGGAGCCCAATCGAAATATTGTAATAAAGGATTGTTCATTTGTGTGATTTATAAAGATTTTGCGCCAGCAATTACCTTTTCTTTTAGTTGGTTTTTGTAAGCAATAATTTTATCTAACAGATCCGTATTGGTTGCAGCTAGAATTTGTGCAGCTAATATTCCTGCATTCTTTGCTCCATCAAGAGCCACAGTTGCTACCGGTACACCTCCAGGCATTTGTAGAATGGAAAGCACAGAGTCCCATCCGTCTATAGAGTTTCTAGATTTTACAGGAACTCCAATTACTGGTAAAGGCGATAAAGAAGCAACCATGCCAGGTAGGTGAGCTGCACCTCCAGCTCCTGCTATAATTACATTTATCCCTCGTTTATGTGCATTGCTGGCATATTCAAATAGCTTGTCTGGAGTTCGGTGAGCCGATACAATATCTAATTCGTATTCGATTCCAAATTCTTCCAATATTTCTTTAGCTTCTTGCATTATTGGCAAGTCGCTAGTGCTACCCATAATTATTCCTACTTTCATTTGTTGTGTTGTTTTGTTATTTGCTTAAAACGCGGATGGTTTTATTAACCTGCTCGGCAATTTCACGAGCCTTATCCATTTTTTCGTTTACAATAGTTATATGTCCCATTTTTCTATAAGGACGAGTTTCTTTTTTTCCATATATATGTGGAGTAACTCCTGGAATAGAAAGAATTTTTTCAATATTTTCATATACTACTGGACCTGTATAACCCTCTTCGCCAGAAAGATTAACCATAATAGCAGGAATGATACTTTCTGTTGCTCCTAATGGCAAGTTTAGAACAGCTCTTAAATGTTGTTCAAATTGGTTGGTGTAGCTTCCTTCTATAGAATAATGTCCACTATTATGTGGTCTAGGCGCTACTTCATTTACTAATATTTCTCCTTCCTTTGTAGCAAAAAGTTCTACTGCTAATAAACCTACATGTTCCATAGCTTTAGATGTCTTTTCTGCTACTTCTTGTGCTCTTTTAGCTAAAGTGTCATCGATTCTAGCTGGGCAAAGTACATATTCTACCTGATTGGCTATAGGATGAAACTCCATTTCTACTACTGGATATACTTTTATATCTCCATTTGCATTTCTAGCCACGGTTACGGCTAATTCTGTTTCAAAAGGAATTAAATCTTCTAAGATACATGGAACATCGGGCAACTCATTTAAGGTTTTCATGTCTCGTACCACTTGTACACCACGTCCATCATAACCACCTGTTCTACTTTTCCATACGATAGGTAGGGTTATCTCTCCATTTTTAACAGCATCGATAGCATCAGATTTATTTTCGAAAACTTTAAAATCTGAAGTAGGGATGTTGTGTTTAGCGTAGAATTGTTTTTGAATACCTTTATCTTGAATATTTCGAAGAGTTTTTGGGCTTGGATATACTTTTTTACCTTCTTTTTCTAATGTTTCTAAAGCCTCTATATTAACATTTTCAATTTCTATAGTAACTACATCGGCATCTTTT
>JAJYTI010000077.1 GCA_021793135.1 Bacteroidota bacterium | reverse complement strand
GTGAAAAACACCAGAATAGGTCGTACGATAAACTGTAGCAATGCTAAAACTATCGCTACAATAATCGCTGTTCCAAACTTCTCTACATGCACTCCTTTAAGTATATAAGGCAATAGATAAACTGCCACTGCAGTTAATAGCAAACGAATAACTCCACTCATAATATATATTTTATTACATAAATTTATTAAAAAAACGCATGAGATTCAGATTCTCATGCGTTTTTAATTTTTATTTAAAAACTATTACTAGTTATTATGTGCAGTCACCGTTGGGTACTCTCCTACATTTACTACTGGTAATGATGCACCGTACGTGTCATTAATCGCTCTAATCATTTCGTTAGCAAGGAAAGCATAACCTCTTGCTGTTGGGTGCACACCATCAAGTGAAAATGCACCTCCTGTAACATATTCAGACGTCAACACACCAGCATCATATGGAACACCATCTTGCGCTACTTGCTTTAAAAGCATATTTGCATCTAAAAAAGCTAAGTCATGCTGACTCGCTAATGCTTGAATTGTAGCATTATAAGACTCCATAGCTGTATGTACTCGCTCTTGCTCTTTTTTGGTTAACACTAACTCATCTGGTAAAGGAACTGCTACTCCCATTATACTCATAGGATTGGATGCATCTGCTAATGTTCCTATTACATTCATAGAAGGTAATAGTAGTAGGTCATCTGTATTTGCTTGACGTAATTGCGCTAAAAGATTAGCTGTTTCCTCATCTACCATTCCACTTTGAATTAGAATTCCAGAAATGTCAGTTAAATCGGTATCAACTATAATTGGCGCGTTTTGTCCTTCATTAAAGTTAATAAAACGAGCTTCTGCCTCTTCTTGATCGATAGCATTTAGAACAACTAATGCTTGTAATGCTTGATTATATTGATCGAACATACCATTTACCTGTTCTGCAGTAGCAGCATCCATAGGAATGGCATGCACTGGAACAGTATTAAAGTATGGAATAGTAGTTACATCTGGAATATTTGCTAATATTCCTTTAGCACCATTAAGTGTAAGACCTTCTACCAACTGGGAATAAACCCCTGCAAATAAACTTGGATCTGTAATGTCATTTCCACCATAGGTAGTTGGATCTATATTTCCTGTCTGATCTTCTCCTACTCCACCAGAAGTTGCATAACCTAAGATATCATTATTCCCTATCCATAATGAGAAAAAGGTAGCATCTACCTCCATTGCATCTTCTATTACAGATGCACTTTCTGAGCTTGTAAAACGCACGAAATAAGGGTTAGCTTGCCCAGTGCTTAATCCTGATAAACTTCCATAACCATTTGCTAATAAATGGAAACTTTTTGCTCCAGGCACACCTAAGTTATTAAATGGCCCAGAAAGATGTTCGGTAATTTCTGTTGTTGGCGTTGCATCTAAAACAGTTGGTGCTGGATTTCCTTCTTCATCAAAACTTAGCACCATACGGTTGTCAGTAATTTGTACACCTTGAAGCAATAATCCACCATAATTATCCTTCATTAATGGTTGTTTAAATTCTCCTCCACCCGCAAATTCAAAACGACTTGCTAAGATATTAGGGAATGAATTTTCTTGTCCTGATTTATACAATGCGTTATCCGCATAACCAGCAGTAAGTGAGTTCCCAACTGCTACGAATGTACTTAAATCTGCACTACCACTAGTATAGAACCCTTCATCGGTAACTCTATCATCAAAATTCGTATCACAAGCTACCAATGCTAATGCTGCAGATGCTATAAATGCTTTATATAGTAATTTCATAATTCTATTTTTTTAATAATTAAATCTACATCTTATAGGTTATTCCTATACTTGGAGCAAATCCAGATGTTTTATACGCTCCACCAAAAGGCACAGCAACTCCATCTTCCATATAATGGTCGTAGGAAGCATCGATTTCATCAAAGTAGATATATAATAATGCAGCATCTACACGGAAGTGATCTCCAATGTTTATTCCAGCACCTATAGTAAAGTTATGAGAATCTGTACGAGGAGTTTCTGGTGCAAAATATCCTTTTCTCACAGGAGTTTCATCAAAATAATATCCAGCTCGTAAAGCCACCATATCATTTAATTGATATTGTGCTCCAAAACGGTAAGTAGAAGCATCTTTATAATTTCTAGGATTGTGAGAATCTGGAACATTTGGATTTTCAAATTGAATATCTAATGATTTATATACATTCCAGAATGCACGGTTGTAATCTACCGCTATGGTCCACTTATCAAATTCGTAAGCAGCTCCAATCAATAATTCTGCTGGTAGAGGCAATTCTGCACTAAACTTAGAATCTTCGAAAGGTGTCATTGGCGAATTCGGAACATTATTAAATGTAGCGTCTCCATCAGATGGATTCATTATCACTTCCGAGCGATAAGTAGCTCCTATATTAAGTCTCTCCATAGGTCGGTACATTGCACTTGCATGCCAACCAACTTTAGTAACTCCAGAAGCTTTAACGGTAACATTAGATCGATTACCATCTAAATCGGTTAACGTTCTATTTAGGTTACGATTAAAGTCTACAGCTCCAATAATAAAAGTAGGTCCTGCTGCAACACTAAGTTTTTCATTTATTTTATATGCAACGTGTGGCTGAATATACACTGCAGACAAATCAATACGATTTACCAAGTGAGAACCTGCCCAATCTGTATCGTATTCTACCACACTACCGTATGGAGTAAAAACCGACAATCCTACACTAAATTGATCGTTTATATGGTAATTAGAATATACATAAAAAGGGGTTGACACTGGATTGTTTGTACTTTCATACTGTCCAGTTATTGAATTTTGAAATTTGATTTCACTTGATACAAATGAAATACCTGCTGCAATTTCTAATCGTCCTTCAAGATGAACTAATCCTGCAGGGTTAAAAAATGCCCCTTCAGCGTTATCAATAACACCAACGCCCGCGTGCCCCATTGCTAGAGCTCTACCTCCCTGCAGACTTACTCGATATCCTCCAGCATAAGATGCCAAGGTCGAGAATAGCAAAAGAGTCAGAATAAAATACCTGTTTACCATAATTTTCACTTTTATTTTAAAAAAGATTTCTACAAGGATACCTTCCTATTTTGCATAGAAAAGTACCATACTATTTAATAAAGTATTAAGCAATATAACAAGATTTTATAAAAATCCTATTACGATGCTAAAAAATTCTTTAGGTTTTTCGGCATGCAGCCAATGCCCAACCCCTTCTATTTTCTCTAATTTTGAATTCGGAAAATGGTGTTTCAGCAACGGCTTATCTTCTGGTAAAATATATCCTGAATCCCCTCCATGAATAAACAGAGTATCTCCTTTAAAAACAGCATCGATATCCAATGCCATACCTATTTCTTCCACATTATTTATAAGAGCAGGAAGGTTCATGCGTAAAGCTAACTTCCCTTTTGACTCCCAATACAGATTCTTTAATAAAAACTGACGAACTGCAAAACTATTTACATATTTTGACAGTTCTTCATCGGCTTCTCCTCTACTCGATACTCCATCTTTTCCTGTTTCTGGATTGGCAAAATTTAAAGAGGACAATCCTTTTAAGATTGCTTGATGATGTTGTGGATAACTTTTTGGAGCTATATCAGCTACAATGAGTTTTGCAACAGAATCTGGATAATTTACTGCAAATTGCATAGCAACTTTACCTCCCATAGAATGTCCTAACAATACAATTTTATCTAATTTATGTACATCGATATAGTTTTTAACATCCTCTACCATTAATTCATAATTAAATGCATCGGAATGAAAACTTCTACCATGATTTCGTAAATCGATTAAATGTACCTCATACCCCTCATCTGAAAACTTACGTCCTAATGTTCGCCAGTTGTCACTCATACCCAAAAACCCATGAAGGATTATAAAGGGTTTTCCTTTTCCTATTACTTGTGCATGCAATAATTCCATATCTCTCTTTACTTTAATAATTCCAAATAACGTTTTACTACCGTTTCAAATCCCAAGTATAAAGCTTCGCTAATAAGAGCATGACCTATAGACACCTCCAATAAATGCGGAACATTTTGTTTAAAGAATGCTATATTATCTAGTGACAAATCATGTCCTGCATTTATACCTAAACCTAATTTATGCGCCAACTCAGCACATAAAGCGTATGGTTCTACAGCTTTTTCATCTCCATTTGCATAGCCCACTGCGAAAGCTTCGGTATATAACTCTATTCGATCTACACCTATAGCAGCTGCACCCTCGATCATATCATGATTTGGATCTACAAAAATAGATGTACGAATACCTGCTTGTTTAAACTCTTGTATAACTTCTGTTAAGAATTCCTTATTCTTTATAGTATCCCAACCTGCATTCGAAGTTAATACATCATTAGAATCTGGAACTAATGTAACCTGTTCTGGTTTCACCTCCAAAACCATATCCATAAAACTTTTTATTGGATTCCCCTCAATATTAAATTCAGTATGCACCAATGGTTTTAAATCATACACATCGGCATAACGTATATGTCGCTCATCAGGTCTAGGATGAATTGTTATTCCTTGCGCGCCATATTTTTGAATTTCCACTGCTGCGTGTGTCACACTTGGAACATTACCACCACGTGCATTACGTATAGTAGCCACTTTATTAATATTAACACTTAATCTAGTCATAGTCTTGAATATAAAATTTTAAGAAAACAAAAATACAAAGCACAACGGCTATTTGCAGGTAATTTTAGTAATTTGCATAAAAAGGAGTATCTCGTGAATATAAAACAGCTAATAACATACGAATCCGCTTTGAGCTTACAAGCTACAACAAAAGAAGTTAAGGAGCTCTTTAATAAACTACAAACAACACATATACCTGTAGTGGAAAAAGAGCAATTCTTAGGTTGCTTTAGCGTAGAGGACATCCATATACTTGAACAGGACAAAACCCTAAATGATTATCAATACTTGCTTAGTAGACTAGCTATTATAGATACGGCTAACTGGATTGATGTACTTCAGGAGTTTGCACGACAAGATGCTAATACACTTCCAGTATTAGATTTAGACGGGAAATACTTAGGGATTCTAGAACTAGAAGACTTTTTGCACTTATTAGGTAAAACTCCTTTTTTAAATGAGTCTGGTGCTATTTTAGTAATCGAAACAGCAATCCATCATTATTCTCCAAGTCAAGTAAGTCAAATTATAGAATCCAACAATGGAAAAATTCTCGGTTTATTTGTTACTGCACTATCCGAAAGCACAATTGAATGCACAATAAAACTAAATAGTAGCAGCATAAACGACATTGTACAAACTTTCCGACGTTATGGATACACAATCAAATCGGAACATATAGAGGATTCTTATGTCCAAGGACTTAAAGAACGCTCTAAATATCTAAAAAAGTTTTTAAATATATAACCCCCTTTTATGTTGAAAGTTGGAATTTACGGCCAATATTATCATGAAAACTCAGAAGTTTACATTCAACAAATTTTTGATGTTCTCCAAAAAAAGAATGTTTCTATACATATAGAAGAGAATTTTTTGCGATTGACGGAAGAAAATATTCGTATGCATAATTACTTTTCTGAATTACCTACTTTTTCTAAACTAGACAAAAGTTTTGATTTATTTTTTAGTATTGGTGGTGATGGCACCACCCTTAGAGCGGTAACTTTTGTAAGAGATCTAGAAATTCCTATAGTAGCTATTAATACGGGACGATTAGGGTTTATGGCAACCCTACAGAAAGAAAACATCATCGACGGTTTAGAACAAATATTAAGAGGTGAATATGTAATTTCTAAACGAAGTCTACTTTCTGTACAAACCGATATTCATGAAGAAAGTATTGAAAAACTAAATATAGCTTTAAATGAAGTTACTGTAAACCGTAAGGATACCACTTCTATGATTAAGGTTCACACTGAAATAGATGGTTGTCACATAACATCATATTGGGCCGACGGTCTTATCGTATCTACACCTACTGGCTCTACTGGATATTCATTAAGTTGTGGTGGACCAGTAATAGACCCGAAGACCAAGAGTTTTGTTATAACTCCTATAGCACCTCACAATTTAAATGCAAGACCACTTGTTATTCCAGACTCTTCTACTGTACGGCTAACCGTTACCACTAGAAGTGAATCTTTCTTAACCTCTTTAGATTCTCGTACCGCTACTCTACCCAACGAGACCACGATAGAAGTTAAAAAAGCACCATACAAAATCTCACTCATTCAAATAACAGAAAATAGTTTTTTTAATACACTTCGTAAAAAACTACTTTGGGGAGAAGACAAACGCAATTAATAATCAGTTCGCACGTTAGTATTAATGTTGAAAAGAATAGCAAAAGCAACTTTATGGACAAAAGACAGATTTAATCGTCCTATTTTCAACATTTAACAAGTTATTTAATACATTTGCAATCTTTCATAAATACATGAAACAACTAGCATTATTAATAGGATTACTTATACTTCCAGTTTGTGGAATCGCACAAACCTATGAAGTTGGTGGCTTTATTGGAGGCACTAACTATATAGGTGATATAGGAAAAACACAAATTATAAACCCAAATGAGTTAGTTGTAGGTGGTTTAGTAAAATGGAATAGAAGTCCAAGACACAGCTTTCGTGCTTCAATAAACTTCGGGAAAATTGCGGCCGACGATCTAGACTCTAAGGACCCAAGACGCCAACAAAGAGGGTATAACTTCACTAACAATATTAAGGAATTTGGCCTAGGGTTAGAATTCACTTTTTGGGAATATAATACGCATTCTGGACAACCTATACATACGCCATATTTATATACAGGTATAACCTACTTTTTATATGATAACCTACATCGAAATGCCGAAGACGAAATGGTAAAAGACGGAAATAAGTCTACTTTTGCTTTACCTATAGTACTTGGATACAAGGCAACGATAAGCAGATCGATTAGTTTAGGATTTGAATTAGGAGCACGTTACGCATTTACAGACAATTTAGATGGAAGTGATCCTAGTGGCGCAGGAGACATGGATTATACTTTTGGGAATCTAAATTCTAACGACTGGTATGTATTTAGTGGGATAACTCTTACATTTGCATTTGGTAGAGCACCGTGTAATAGTAAATTTTAATTAAGAGTGGAGAAGCAGATAGATAAATCAAAACTTCCTCAACACCTTGCTATCATTATGGATGGCAATGGTAGATGGGCAAAAAAAAGAGGCTTACTTCGTGCAATTGGACACGAAAATGGCACCCAAAGTGTACGCCAAATAGTGGAGTGTACTGCGGAGCTAGGTATACCTTACCTTACACTTTATGCATTTTCTACCGAAAATTGGAACAGACCGAAGTTAGAAGTAGACACTCTTATGAAACTTTTAGTTAGTTCTTTAAAAAAAGAATTAAAGACATTGACTAAAAATAAGATTCGTTTAAACACAATAGGTAAAATAGAAAAACTACCTAGTAGTGTATATAAAGAGTTACAATCGGTCATAGAACAAACAAAAAACAATGACCGACTTACATTAACCCTTGCATTAAACTATGGTTCTAGGGAAGAAATAACAAATTGTATTAAAGAGATTAGCGTTAAAGTTAAAAATAACTTAATTTCGCCAGAAGATATTGACGACAACATAATTAATAATCATCTTTACACACAAAATTTGCCCGACGTGGACCTTCTAATAAGAACAAGTGGCGAGTTGCGAATAAGCAATTTCTTGTTATGGCAAATTGCGTACAGTGAATTATACTTTACTGACACGCTTTGGCCAGACTTTACTAAGGAACATTTGCACGAGGCAATTTTAAATTATCAAAATAGAGAAAGAAGATTTGGAAAAACCAGTGAACAGCTCAGGAAGTAACTATACATCAACTTCATACAAAATTGCAATTTATTTTATTCTCCTACTACTATTACCACTTGGAGCACAAGCTCAAGGTATAGAAGAAGGGGATGTTTATATTATAAATAGTATTAAGGTAACCGGTACACAAACTTTTAACACCAATACCGTAGTCGCTTTTACTGGCCTACAAGTTGGTGAAGAAATTGTAATCCCAGGAGAAAAATTAAGTAATGTTACTAAAAAACTATGGGAGCAAAATTTATTTAGTGATATTACATTTTACATTACCAACATTCAAGACAATCGAATTGACCTTGAACTACACATAGTTGAGTTGCCTAAAATCAACAATGTACATGTTACAGGAATTCGTAAAGGAAAGATAAAAGAACTCATAAAAGACAACGAGTTAAACAGAGGTAACAAAATCACCAACAACCTTCTCACCAACACTACCAATTATATCAAAGCAAAGCAACGTGATAAAGGTTTCTTCAATACTAAAGTAGAAATAGATACAAAACCATATAAAGACTCTACTGGGTCTGAAGTTGCACAAGACTTAATAATTGATATTGATAAAGGAAAGCGTGTTAAAGTAGCTAGTATAACTTTTAGTGGCAATGAGAAGTTTAGCGATGTAAAACTACGTCGCACCATGAAGAAGACAAAAGTAAGACGTTTTTATCGTCTATTTAAACGCTCTAAATACACTAAAGAAGGTTTTGAAGAAGACAAGAACTCTATCATAACAAAATATGCAGAAAATGGATATCGTGATGCTAGGATAGTTCGTGATACTATGATGATTGTAGATGACAAGAGTGTAGCTTTAGAAATAGACATAGAAGAAGGAGAACAATATTATTTTGGTGATATTAGATTTGTAGGAAATAGCGTATATAATGATTACGTTCTACGTCAAGTTTTAGGAATAGAAAAAGGAGATATTTATAACGGAACTTTATTACAAAAACGAACAGAAGATCACACAAATCCCGATGCAGATGACATTGCCAACTTATATCAAAACAATGGTTATTTATTCTCAAGGGTAACTCCTGTAGAAGTTGGAATTCGCAAAGACACTATTGACTTCGAAATTCGTATATATGAAGGAAAAGAAGTTTACTTTGAAAACGTAACGGTAGAAGGAAACGATCGTACTAACGACCACGTTATTTACAGAGAATTACGTACACGTCCTGGACAAAAGTATAACAAGAGTGACATTATCCGCACCATTCGAGAACTTGCGCAATTACAATTATTCGATGCAGAAAAAATCGAACCAATTATTGAAAATCCAGATCCAAATAGTGGTACAACCGACTTAAAATACTTAGTAAAAGAAAGCGGACAAAGTCAGGTAACATTACAAGGTGGATATGGTGGCGGTGGATTTGTTGGAACTTTAGGATTATCATTCAACAACTTCTCATTAAGAAACATATTCAATTTTAAAACATACGATCCATTACCACTAGGTGACGGACAAAAATTATCTATACAAGCCCAAGGAAGTACTTATTACCAATCGTATAGTTTAAACATTATAGAACCATGGCTAGGAGGTAAAAAACCTATCCAGCTATCTACATCATTCTCGCATACAAAACAATATTATTATGATTTTTATGCAAGAAATGTAGACCGTGGTAGAAGCTTCTTAATTACTGGAGGTAGCGTTGGCCTAGCAAAAAGATTACAATGGCCCGATGACCATTTTGTC
>JAJYTI010000076.1 GCA_021793135.1 Bacteroidota bacterium | reverse complement strand
ATGCCTCCTGTTTCCATTATAATGGTATGGTTTAAAGTAGGAATATCAAAATCTTCTATTAAGTCTAAAAGCGCATAGGAAACTCCTATTAATAATGTTTTTTTCCCTTTTTTCTCTTGTTCTAATAAGTTTTCTACTAATTCTTGTGTGTTGTGTAGGTAAAATCCGCTAGAAGGATTGTTAGAGTCTTTTATCAATCTATCTACCATGTATATTAGAGAAGAGCCTTCTCTTTCTAAATAAGAAGGTAAAAGCGCTAAGATGGTATAATCCGAAGTTTTTCCATAGAAAAGTTCAAAAGCTTTTAAAAAACTTTGTTCATACATCTTATTATCAGCAACATAATGTTGACTTCTCTCCATACCCGTAGTACCGCTACTTGTGAAAATACAGTCTATGTTATTTGTGCTTTTATCTAAAATCTTATGAGATTTAAAAAACTCAATGGGTAAAAAAGGAATGTCTTTTATATCTCTGACACGATTCAAATCGGTGTGCAATAATTCGCAAAACCTACGATAAGGAATACAGTTTTCGTATTGGTAACGAAATACTTCAAGACTTGTTTGTTTAAAGTCCTCCTCCGTTTGAATAGTGAATATTTTGGATGCTAGCATCTGATATTTTTTTTACAAAGATATTAAAATAAAAAGCCCCCTTTTTACAAGGAGGCTTTAAAATTCCTATAGGAATCAAGATTATTTTATCACTAGTTTTTTAGTAACAATGTTTCCATTATGTGATATTTTAACCATGTATACGCCAGCTTTTAAGTTGTTAATAGCGATTGGTGTATTTCCGTTAGCAACTTGAGTGCTGATAACTTTTTGTCCAAGGATAGAGTATACCTCAACTTGTGCGTTGTTATCAACATTTACAAAGAATTTATCGGTTGCCGGGTTAGGATATAGGTTTATATCTGTTTTTTGGAAATCTTCTACAGAAAGAACCGTGCCATTAAGGTCATTTTGGTCGCGGCTAAAGATTTGTCCACTACCGTTAAAATGAGAGGCAATTCCTGCAATAGCAGATTGCGTTCCTTCTGGAATAACGTCACCGATGTAATCAGCATCGAAGAAGTTAGTTCTCATGATTGTCTCGTCTACACCGTCGGTAATATCATAGTTTTGGCCCGTAGCAAAAACTTCTGTTCCATCGGCGATTTCAAAATGTACATTTTCAAAAGCGATAACTTGGGATTCGTAAGCTACAGGATCTGCCATAAAATCACTGATAGTTAATACTACCACTTCGATAGAGTTGTCAGTAGAAGTAATTTCACCAGCATCGGTTATAGGTACAAACTGTAATAAACCATTGTGTTCTTGTAGTTTACCAGTAATCCCAGTAATTCCATCATATTGGTTATATTCCGTTGTTAGAACACCATCGTTATCATCAATAAGGATTGCTCCAGTTGCATCTTGAATATACTTTTGAGAACGGAAATCTTGCTGATAAGTCAATATAACTTCAGAAGTTAATGTGTAATAAGCTTCTAAATCACTCTCGCGTAGGCTGCCTATTGAGCTTGTTTCAATAATCTCATTTACAGTAAAACTTACAGTTTTGCTGATCTCAGGGTCTAATACATCACCGTTATTATCTACTAATTGAAGAGTAACTTCTTGCTCACCACCTTCTAGGTTTTCAAGAACAATCGGATCTGTAGTAAAGTAGTTTTCAAAACTCTCATCATTTACTTTGTACTGTACGTATCCATCTCCGTCGTTTGCAGTAGCACTGGTAGAAATATCAAAGTTAGTTACGTTAAAAGTAATAGATGGGGTTTCTAATGGAGAAAGTTCTGCTCCACTTGCAGGACTAGTTATGCTTAAGGTAGGGTCGTTCCCCATAGCGGTCCAGATAACATCATCTATATTAACTTGCCCAGCACCAGAAGGGTTATAGAATTTAATAACCACGTCGCCTTCGATATTCACATCGATTAAGTCTGTTGTTATTGCTTCACCTCCTTGACTATCCGTTGTAGCGGTATATACTAAATCATCATTAACATAAACTTCTAAGTTTACGTCTGTCCCGAATGCTTGCTTATAAGAAAACTTTAAAGTTCCAATTCCATTAGCAATAGTACCAGATTGAACGTAGGCATCTGGAGTTCTGTTTCTTCCAAGCATAATTGCTTGATCGCCATCATTTACGTCTGCTTCGGCATCACCTCTTGCTTGAATATATTCCCAAGTAGAACCATCTTGACCTAAAAAACTTCCATCCTGGTAGCTATTACCAGTTGTTTCTAAGTTCTCAAAAGTCTCATGACCCTGAGCAAATCCTACTAAGCTGAAAATCACAGCGAAAAGTAATGATAAGGTAGTTTTTTTCATATTTAAATTAATACATTAGTTAATAATGCAAATTTACTAAATTATAGGCAGAATATTATGACTTTGCTATTAAAAAACTAAGGCATAATTTGAAAATGTCTAAGGAATTAGATGTATATAACAAAAACACTGCATGTAATACTATCTAGTTGATAATGAGTTTATAAATAGGCTTTCGTTTTATTGCATTATAAATTGTTTTATCTTTACCTAAGACAAAAAATTAGTCATTATTAAGTCTGTTATATGAGTAATGCAAGCATACGTATACTTTTAGTCGATGATGAACCAGATATTTTAGAGATTATCTCTTACAATTTAATTAACGAAGGATATCAGGTTTTCACTGCAGAGAATGGAAAACAAGCCATAAAAATCGCTAAAAAGCAAGAGCCACATCTTATAATTTTAGACGTAATGATGCCTGTTATGGATGGCATAGAAGCTTGTCAAAAAATACGGCAAATCCCTAAACTACAAGATTCTATAATTACTTTCTTAACCGCTCGAGCAGAAGATTATGCCCAAATATCTGGATTAGAAGCCGGTGCAGATGATTATATAACCAAGCCTATTAAACCTAAAGTACTTGTTAGTAAAATAAAATCATTGTTGAGACGTCTTACTAATGGTGCAGTAGAGCAAAGAATTGAGATAGGGAAGCTAGTAATCGATACCGAAGCATACGTTGCATATTACAACGAGGAGCAATTAAACTTACCGCGAAAAGAATTTGAATTGTTACTTCTGTTAGCGTCAAGACCAGATAAAGTATTTAAACGAGATGAGATTTTAGATGCTGTATGGGGAAGTGATGTAGTTGTTGGTGGAAGAACGATTGATGTGCATATCCGAAAATTACGTGAAAAAATAGGAGATTCACGTTTCGAAACTGTAAAAGGAGTAGGATATAAATATGTCCAATAAGTATGCGGTTAAAATTTAAAAAACACTATCGATTTGCAATATATAGTTCACTATATATCACTCTTCTAATAGGAGTTTTGGCTTTTGGTTTTATATATTATTACCAAATTCCTCTATGGATTGTGTTTTTCTTTTGTGCATTCTGTTATATAATTTGTTTTGGTATCATTCAGTATTATGTAGAGCGTTTGGTTTACAAAAAGGTTCATGATATATACGATACCGTTTTTACGGATTTACCACATGTTTATAAAGAAAATTTATCTGCAAATATCGACTCGCTTTCTAAAGAAGTAGAGCGTTTTTCTGAAGATAAACGTCTGCAAATTGAGGACTTGAAAATTCAAGATAATTTTCGAAAAGAATTTATTGGGAATTTAGCTCATGAGTTAAAGACGCCATTGTTTACTGTACAATCCTATTTACTCACATTACAAGATGGTGCAATTGATAATATGGAAGTGCGAGACAAGTACATGGCGCGAGCTACTAACGGAATGGAAAGACTTGTTGATATAGTAGAAGATTTAGATAGAATAACGAAATTGGAAACAGGAAAAGAACCAATTCATAAAGAAAAAATGGATGTGGTGGCGCTAACACAAACTGTTTTTGAAATGCTCGAAGTAGTGGCACAAGAGAAAGATATTAGTCTAACTTTTGATACTGATTACCATATGCCTATCTACGTTTATGCCGATAGTAAAAAAATACATCACGTGCTTACGAATCTGATTTCTAATTCTATAAAATATGGGAGGCCTAATGGTACAACAGAAGTTGCTTTTGATAATTTTACAGAAGAAAAAATACAAGTTCGAATAAATGATAATGGTGGAGGTATAGCCAAAGAACACTTACCTAGATTATTTGAAAGATTTTATCGAGTAGATAAAAGTGGATCTCGTAAAGAAGGCGGTAGTGGACTAGGCTTGGCAATTGTAAAGCACATGATTGAAGCACATCAAGAAAGAATTCAAGTAGAGAGCGAAATAGGTTTGGGGACAGAGTTCTCCTTTACTTTGGAGCGATATGTAGATTCCTAGAACTCGAAACCTTTTAAAGAATAGATTCAAAGAAGATTCTGTATTTTTGCAAAAATTATAGCAACATTGGGAAGTAAAAATAAATTAAAAAGATTTAGGGAAAATGAGACGTTCCCTAATGTGATTCAACCAACTAGAGAACAAGTTTTTGATAATGCTTTAGATTTAAAAGGCAATTGGAAAAAACGAATATTTAAAAATAACAATCCTTTAGTCTTAGAACTTGGCTGTGGTAAAGGAGAGTATTCTGTAGGTTTAGCACAACGATATCCAGACAAAAATTATCTTGGAGTAGATATAAAAGGAGCACGATTTTGGCGTGGAGCTAAAACAGCATTAGAGTTAGGGTTAAATAATGTTTGTTTTTTACGTTCGCAAATAGAACTTATAGATCATTTATTTGATAAAGATGAAGTAGATGAGATTTGGATTACTTTTCCCGATCCTCAAATAAAATACCAACGTACCAAGCACCGACTTACCAATCCAGAATTCTTAGCTAGATATAAGAAAATTTTAAAACCAGGTGGGTTTGTCCATTTAAAAACAGATTCAGAATTTTTACATGGATATACTATAGGTTTGCTGCAAGGTTCTGGTGTGCCTATCGACTATGCACATCATGATGTGTATATTAATACTTACTCACCAGAAGATGCAACAGCAATTCAAACGTATTACGAAAAACGATATTTAGAAGAAAATAAAAAAATAACTTATTTGCGTTTTCAGTTAGACGAATGGAATAAGTAAAACAGTAGTTTAATGGAGGTACTAAATAACTTTTTAATTGGCTTTATAGCTTCGTTAATCGGAGTTATACCTCCAGGATTACTCAATTTGTCGGCAGCTAAGATTCGAATGCAAGAAGGAGCAAGTAGAGCTTATTTGTTTTCCGTGGGAGTAGGATTTACTGTAATAGCCCAAACGGCTGTAGGTTTATTATTAGCTGGATACCTTACCAGACACCCAGAGTATATTATATTGTTAAAACGATTTGCGGTAGCAGTCTTTTTTGCTTTGAGTATTTATTTTTTGTTTTTAGCAAAAGATACCCGTATTAAGGTGCCAACAGAAAGTAGAAATTCACATACAAACAGATTTTTTACAGGATTGTTCCTTGCCGCTATAAATCTATTTCCGTTGCCATATTGGGTTTATATTGGTGTAACTTTTTCCAATTATAATCTCTTAGATTTTGCCGCTCTACCTTTTATAGTTACCATAATAGCATCAGGTTTAGGTACCTTTTTTACTCTTAGTGCTTACATCAAATATTTTAAAGAAGAGCGATCTACTCGTATACATAAGCTCAATTTAAATTGGCTTATTGGCGGAATAACAGGATTAATAGCGCTTATAACCTTATTGCAATTGCTGTAATCGAAATGGAAAAAGAGAAGAGTTTTTATGATAAGGTTTATGAGGTTGCTCGACAAATACCAGAAGGAAAGGTAACGAGTTATGGTGCTATAGCTCGTTATTTGGGTTCGCCGCAAAGTGCTCGTATGGTAGGTTGGGCAATGAATAATGCAAGCAAAGCTGGGGGAGTGCCAGCACATAGAGTAGTAAATAGGATAGGTATGTTGAGCGGTAAACATAACTTCCCAGGAACCGACACTATGCAGCGTATGCTAGAGAGTGAAGGAATAGAAATTGTTGATAATCAGGTCCAAAATTATGAACAGCATTTTTGGGATCCAATGGATTTATTAAAGTGATATTAATCAATCCATTATCCTAGCTAGTTTGTATCTTTGCATCTGGAAAAATATTCGGGCAAACGATAATCGTTTATCCCATAAAATTCGCAGATATCTTGTATATTTGCTATTTAGAATTAGTCTAAATTTATAATCAGTGCTTTAATATGAAGTTGAAAAGAGAAGATATATTTAAAGCTCTAGATACTATCAGTCTTCCCGGAGATGGTAAGAGTATGATAGAGAGTGGAGCAGTTCAAAATGTGATGACTTTTGCAGATGAGGTTGTGGTAGATATAAAAATGACCACTCCAGCATTGCATATTAAAAAACGTGCAGAAGCAGATATCATAAAGGTTATAAAAGAAAAAGTTCATCCGGATGCCAAAGTGCAAGTAAATATAAAAGTTGAAAAAGCACCACAACAAAATCCAAATCTTATAAAAGGACAACCCATTCCGGGTATTAAAAATATTGTAGCAGTAGCTTCTGGAAAAGGAGGGGTAGGTAAATCTACCGTAACTTCAAATTTTGCAGTGAGCTTATCAAAAATGGGCTTTAAAGTAGGAGTATTAGATGCCGATATTTATGGTCCATCTGTGCCAATTATGTTTGATGTTGCTAATGAGAAACCACTGTCTGTAAAAGTCAATGGCAAAAGCAAAATGAAACCAATTGAAAACTACGGAATAAAAATCCTTTCTATTGGATTCTTTACTAAACCCGATCAAGCTGTAATCTGGAGAGGTCCTATGGCAGCCAAAGCTTTAAATCAATTGATATTCGATGCCGATTGGGGAGAGTTGGATTTCTTGCTTATTGATTTGCCTCCAGGCACAGGAGATATCCATTTAAGTATCATGCAAGCGCTACCAATTACAGGAGCTGTTGTAGTGAGCACACCTCAAAATGTAGCACTAGCCGATGCACGTAAAGGAGTAGCAATGTTCCAACAAGAAAACATCAGTGTTCCTGTGTTAGGAATTGTAGAAAATATGGCGTATTTCACACCAGCTGAGTTACCTGAAAACAAATATTATATTTTTGGTGAAAAAGGTGCACAGCATTTAGCAGAAGATTTACGCGTACCATTCCTAGGAGAAATACCAATAGTACAAAGCATTAGAGAAGCCGGAGATGCTGGTAGACCTGCTGCACTTCAAGAGAACACTACAGTAGCTCAAGCTTTTGAAGAGTTTACTCGTAATGCGGTAGAAGAAACAGTTCGTAGAAATACAGAGTTGCCAGCAACAGAGGCAATTAAAATAACTACTATGGCGGGATGTAGTGCCGTGAAATAAATAAGACGATAAAGATGGAAGATTTACAAGTACAAGTAGAAAAAGCGATACAAGAAATTAGACCCTTTTTACAAGGTGATGGAGGAGATATTTCTATTATTTCCATCGAAGATAATATCGTGTACGTTAAGTTACATGGTAACTGTGTTGGTTGCTCGGTAAATCAGATGACTCTGAAAACCGGTGTGGAAATGACTATAAAAAAGCATGTGCCACAAATAGAAAAAGTAATCAATATAGATGAAATTGTACATTAGATTCTAAATTAGAATTATAATAATATGATTAAAACCGATATATTAATTATAGGGGCAGGACCTACTGGACTTTTCACCGTATTTGAAGCTGGTTTATTAAAAATGCGTTGTCATATTATCGATGCATTACCACAACCAGGTGGACAGTTAGCAGAACTTTATCCTAAAAAACCTATTTACGATATTCCTGGTTTCCCAGAAGTAGATGCAGGAGTGTTAGTAGATAATTTAATGAAACAAATAGAGCCGTTCGAGCCAACATTTACATTAGGAGAACGTGCAGAAACACTAGAGAAATTAGAAGACGGAACATTTATTGTCACCACAAATAAAGGTACAAAACACCATGCGCCTATCGTTGCAATTGCTGGGGGATTAGGAAGTTTTGAACCTCGTAAGCCTAAATTAGATAAATTAGAATTTTACGAAGAGCGTGGTGTGGAGTATATGGTAAAAAATCCAGAACAATTCGAGGGCAAAGATATTATCATTGCTGGAGGAGGAGACTCCGCTTTAGACTGGACAATTTACTTAGCAGAAAAAGCAAAATCACTTACGCTAATTCATCGTAGAAATGAATTCCGAGGTGCGCTCGATAGTGTAGAGAAAGTACAAGCTTTAAAGGATGCTGGTAAGGTAGAACTAATAACTCCAGCAGAAGTTGTTGCTTTACATGGTGAAGATAAATTAGAGAAAATAACCATAAAAAAAGCAGATGGAGATGTCTTCCATAAATCTTGCGATTACTTAATTCCATTATTTGGATTAGCTCCTAAATTAGGACCACTTGCAGATTGGGGATTAGAGATCGAAAAGAATGCAATTAAGGTAGATAATACCTTAGACTATCAAACCAATATTCCTGGAGTATATGCTATTGGTGATATCAATACCTATCCAGGAAAGCTTAAGTTAATTCTTTGTGGTTTCCACGAAGCTACTTTAATGTGTCAGAGCGCTTACCAACGAATTAATCCTGGGAAACGTTTTGTTTTAAAGTACACAACGGTTGGTGGAGTAAAAGGATTTGATGGTAGCTTAAAAGAAGCTCCGAAAGCAGTAGTAAAAGCGTTTGATTAATTACTTATTTTCAGAGGAGTAGATGGATACAATAAAAATCACAATAACCGATAGAGACGGAGAAGTGCATGCTGTAGATGCTCCTACAGATATGAATATGAACGTTATGGAACTTATTCGTTCATACGAATTAGCTCCAGAAGGAACTATAGGAGTTTGTGGAGGAATGGCTATGTGTGCTTCTTGCCAATGCTATATTTTAGAAGGGGAAGAAACCCTGGAAGAAATGGGCGATGAAGAAGAAGCAATGCTATCCGAGGCATTTAATGTAAAAGATTCAAGCAGGCTTAGTTGTCAGCTTTTTATAACCCCAGAAATGGATGGTTTAAAAATAGAACTAGCTCCTGAAGAATAGTTTAGGAAGTAGTAGATGTTTTCCTATAGGGATACATGTAGATTTTTGGTTAGATTTATTTTAATAAATAAGGGCGATACAAATTATCTGTATCGCCCTTATTATTTTAGGTTTATCTGTGTTCTGGTTTATTTAAAAGCATTTTCACCAGTGATGTCTAATCCAGTAATCAGTAGGTGTATATCGTGAGTACCTTCATACGTAATAACACTTTCTAGGTTCATGGAGTGACGCATAATGCTATAATCTCCTGTGATTCCCATTCCTCCTAAGATTTGACGAGCTTCTCTAGCGATTTTTATAGCCATATCTACGTTGTTACGTTTAGCCATAGAAATCTGTGCGCTTGTAGCCTTTCCCTCTTCACGAAGTACACCTAAGCGCCAAGCTAATAATTGCGCCTTGGTGATTTCAGTAATCATCTCGGCTAATTTCTTTTGTTGTAATTGATAAGCAGCAATTGGCTTACCAAATTGCGTTCTTTCTTTAGCATAGCGCAACGCCGTGTCGTAACAATCCATTGCTGCACCGATAGCTCCCCATGCAATTCCAAATCTAGCAGAGTCTAAACAACCTAATGGAGCTCCTAATCCAGATTTATTTGGAAGTAGGTTTTCTTTTGGAACT
>JAJYTI010000075.1 GCA_021793135.1 Bacteroidota bacterium | reverse complement strand
AGTGGGTTTGTTGCCGATTCTTGTTAAGAAAATTATTAATTAAAAAAAGCTTGTTGTAAAAATTGAACAAGAACACCAATGAATATGGCAAATCCAAAACTTAATAAAGTACCAACCAATATATATTCGGTTAGTTTTCTGTCTTTTGCTTCTTTGAGGTCGCCAAACCTAAAAATAGATTTGGTTGTTAATAGAAAGCCGATAGCTGGCCAGTTGTTAGTAACTACAAAAATAAACACAAGAAATCTTTCTATATATCCAATGTATTTTCCTGCATTACTGAGAGAAGCATCTGCATTGTCTTTTAATTCGCGAGTCCATTTAGTTAATAACACTTGAATTGCAATTCCCGATACAGATGTAATGGTGATTAAAGCTAAAGCATAAAGCCAAAATAAATCCGTGAGTATATCTGTAAAGTATTCGATGATTTCAGGAGTAAACCACAACCACCAAATAGTAATAATAGAAGTGACGTGTAATGCTTGATCGAATATAAACCATTGGATTTTATTCGTCTCTTTTTGAAATATAGACTTTAGAATATCTATAACTCCATGCGTAAAAACCAATATCGTAATTAACCCCCAAAGCTTCCAATCCCAAAGGAATAGCCATAACAATCCTGCATGAACTGCAAGATGTAAATAAAATCTGGAAGATTTTATACCTTTATTTTCTTTGCTAATTACCCAAGATTTTGGTTGTAATACAAAATCACCTATTAAATGGGCACCTATTATTTTTAAAAGAAGCATCATGCTAGTAGTTGTTTTATTTTTTTTCTAAATCTATTATCGATAGCCAAAACTTCATCTACATATGCACGATTCCATCGACCACTTACAGCACTTTGTTTTATAGATAATTTTTCGCCAATTTCTATTTGAGTAATTTTTGGATTGTTTAATACTATTTGTAATAATTGTGCAGAAGAAATACTCCATTTGTCCATAAATATACCAGCTAATCGTAGATAAAGATTTATTTCATCATCCAATTCTTGCCATGGAGTTTGTAATGCTAGGTTAACCTTTTCTTTTTTTAAGAGGGAGAATTTCTCACCAGCATTTATAAAAGCAGGTCCGTTACTTTCTGATATTCGTTTCCCAGAATATGTCTTTTCTCCAATACCTATTGCCATTCTAACATCTATAGTACTAGATAATTTTCCAGTATCTTTTGGGGAAATTTGTTTTATTAACGACTTTATTTGTAAAGCTCTATATAAGGCTTCTTCAGCATTGTCAATTTCTATTTGAAAGGAATCTCCCCAAACTATTTCCCAGTTTTCGGGTGTCGTTCCCCATTTATTTAAGAGTTCTTGTAATGGAAGTAACCACTTCTCTTGATCAACAAGCTTTCGAGAAGCAATGATATCACCCTTTATTACTGCTATCATAATTTGTATGGTTTGTAGTACAATATAAGGTTTATTGTTTAAATAGACAATATTTTTAATTATTGTTTAAATGAGCAATAATTCTTTTTATTGTATGAATCAGCAATAATTTAAGAGTGTGTGAGTTTGCTTGTATATTAGTTAGAGGAAGAGGCTAAGCCTTTTAAGAATAATAAACTCTATGTTATTTCATATCTTTGAATATTAAGTAAAATGTATTTATGTTCGGAATATTTAAAAAGAAAGATAAAGAAGAGAAAGATCCATTACCATGGAAACCATTGACACAAGAAAATCAATTAGAAGAAGTGTTGGAGGAATCGTACCAGAGACCTGTGTTTATATTTAAACACTCTACTAGATGCGGAATAAGTAATATGACTTTACGTCGATTTGAATCGGAGTTAGAGGTCTCGGATAATTATGGAATGTATTATCTAGATTTATTAACTTATAGGTCTTTATCTGATGAAATAGCAGCACGGTTCCAAGTAAGGCATCAAAGTCCGCAATTAATAGTTTTACGGAATGGAGAAGTAGTTCATCATAGCTCGCATAATAATATAAGCGCTAATGTATTGAGTAAATTATAACAATAAAAGGGGTGAATATACATTCACCCCTTTTTGTTATTATCAAGTTCTTTTTTAATTATTTTTTATGGGCAGGTAAAACCTTACCAATACACTCACCAAATCCTATTCTAATATTATCATTCTCGCAATAGCCAGTGATTTTTAAAGTATCGCCATCTTCTAAGAATTTTCTAGATTGCCCATTTTTTAATTGTATCGGATTTTGTCCACGCCAAGTTAATTCTAGCATACTCCCAAAGGAATCTGGAGTTTCTCCCGAAATAGTACCACTTCCCATTAAATCGCCACTGCGTACTGGACATCCATTTATAGTATGGTGTGCGAGTTGTTGTGCCATAGTCCAATACATGTATTTAAAGTTGGTCTTTGTTATAGTTTGGAAGTCATTATCTTCTGTAGCAATATGCGCTTCTAAATGTATGTCATAACTATATTTTCCATTTCCTTGTAAATAGGATAGAGGAGTGGGGTCTTGTGATGGGCCATTTGTTTTAAAAGGTTGTAATGCATCTAAAGTAACAATCCATGGCGAAATAGAAGTGGCAAAGTTCTTTCCTAAAAAAGGTCCTAATGGTACGTATTCCCATGCTTGAATATCTCTAGCAGACCAGTCATTCAACAATACCATTCCAAAAATATGTTCTTCAGCTTCATCCACCTTAATGATATCGCCATGAGTATTTGCATTGGTTGTGACGAATGCCATTTCTAATTCGTAATCTAGCATTGCGGTTGGTCCGAATGTAGGTGCGGTAGCATCTTTGTTTTTCATTTGTCCCCAAGGACGGCGTACTGGAACTCCACTAGGAATAATAGAAGAACTCCTTCCGTGATAACCGACAGGTATATGTAACCAGTTTGGTAATAATGCATTTTCTGGATCGCGAAATATTTTTCCCACATTGGTGGCATGTTCCCGACTAGAATAAAAATCGGTGTAATCGCCAATAACTATTGGTAATTGCATTTCTACCTCAGTTATTGCAAAAACGGCTTTATTGCGATGGGTAATATTATTTTGTAATTCAGTGTTAGAATTTAAAAAGATGTCTGAAATGCGATTTCGTACTTTTCGCCAAGTAGAACGTCCAGAGCTTATAAAGTTATTTAAACTATCCTGAGTGAAAATATTCTTGTCTAAAGCTATATCTTTAAAATAATCAAGAGCCTGCAAAGTAGCTAAATCTATGGCATAGTCACCTATACGCGTTCCAATTACCGTTTTTTTATCGGGGCGAGTAAACACGCCAAAGGGAATATTTTGAATGGGGAAATCTGAAGATTTTTTTACTTCTAACCAAGTTTTACGTTGCAGGTCATTCGATATAATAGCCATAGAAGAATAGTATTTTATTTAATGAAAATCAATATTGATTAGGAATAAATCAAAGATAGGATTTCTTTAATATTATCCGGAATCTATTTTGTATTTTTGAAAAGCTAAAATTTTTATAAAAATGACAAGAGATACCGAAATTTTCGAATTGATTGAAGCAGAGAAACAACGCCAACTTAATGGATTGGAATTAATTGCTTCGGAAAACTTTGTTAGCGAGGAGGTTATGGCTGCAGCTGGTTCTATTTTAACCAATAAGTATGCAGAAGGCTATCCTGGCAGACGTTATTATGGTGGATGCGAAGTAGTAGACCAAATAGAACAATTGGCTATTGATCGTGCTAAAGAACTGTTTGGCGCAGAATATGTAAACGTTCAGCCGCATAGTGGTTCACAAGCCAATACAGCAGTTTTCTCTGTTTGCTTAAAACCAGGAGATAAATTTTTAGGATTCGATTTGTCACATGGAGGGCATTTAACTCATGGGTCTCCAGTGAACTTTTCGGGAAAGTTATATAACCCAGTTTTTTATGGTGTAGATAAAGAAACAGGTTTGATTGATTACGATCAAGTAGAGGAAATAGCTTTACGCGAAAAACCAAAGATGATTATCGCTGGTGCATCGGCTTATCCTAGAGATATCGATTACAAACGATTTAGAGAAATTGCAGATAAAGTTGGGGCATTGTTAATGGCAGATATAGCACACCCGGCTGGCTTAATCGCAAAAGGAATTCTAAATGACCCTGTTCCTCATTGTCATATTATAACTACAACAACACACAAAACTTTACGTGGTCCTAGAGGAGGAATGATTTTAATGGGGAAAGATTTTGATAATCCATTTGGAATTAAATTAAAAGATGGTACTCCTAGAAAAATGTCATCTCTGTTAAATAGTGGAATATTCCCAGGCAATCAAGGTGGACCTTTAGAACATATTATTGCAGCAAAAGCGGTGGCATTTGGGGAAGCGCTTACTGACGAGTATTTACATTATATGGTTCAGGTTAAGAAGAATACTCAAGTTATGGCAAAAGCTTTTGTAGATAAGGGATATGATATTACTTCAGGAGGTACAGACAACCACTTGATGTTAATCGATCTTAGAAATAAGAATATTACTGGTAAGGATGCAGAAGATGCTTTAAATAGAGCTCATATTACAGTAAATAAAAATATGGTGCCTTTTGATGATAAATCTCCATTTGTAACTAGCGGAATCCGTGTTGGAACAGCTGCAGTTACTACTAGAGGATTAAAAGAAAAAGATATGGCTCCTATTGTAGATTTGATCGATGAGGTATTGATGAATATCGATAATGAAGAGGTAATCGAGTCAGTTGCTAAAAAAGTATCTGATATGATGTCTAGCAAACCATTATTCGTATTATAATATCTTTAAAATAACTATAATCTTGTAATTCTTTTTTAAGAATTACAAGATTATATAATGAAGGTTTTCCTAAATTAATACCCCAAATTATTTTTTAAAAACTTTCTAAAAAATGTAATACAAATCGTATTATAACTAAATAAAATATAAAGGATGAAAATTATTAAAACCTTATTTATAGCTATTATTTCATTGACTATTCTTTCGTGTTCAAATTCTTCTTCTAGTTCTAGTAAAGAATTTTATACCTTATTGATGGAGGTGTTTGAAGTACATGATGAAATGATGCCACAAATGGGTAAATTAAGTGAGTTACGTCAACAGTTAGAAAAGAAAGTGGAAGAAGACCCTATGAATGCTATTACTTACGAAGATGCGATAACCGACTTAGAAGATGCACACACGGGTATGATGGATTGGATGAAAGATTTTGGCGAAGAATTCCCATATAAAGAGGATAGATTAGAAGGAATGGACGAGGATGAAATTCTTGAGAGTATTGAGAAAATGAAAAAACAAAAAGTTTCGGTAGAAGATATGAAGCAAAAAATGATAGATAGTATGGAAAATGCTAAAGCTATTTTAGGACAATAATCTATCTGTAATATTAAAAATATATAAAAAAGCACTTTCTTAAGAAAGTGCTTTTTTATGTCTTATAACTAAACGCCGAGATTAACATTTAAACTTAACCAAAAACTAGATGGCTCTATATAGAGATTATTCTTCTTGGTAATTTTGTATCTTTAATCAATCGATATTTTATGTTATGAGTAGAGCTTTTGTAAGTGAAGATAGACATGAGGAGCCAAAGTTTATTCCTCCTAGAGCACCATTGCCTGATGGAGTAATCAATTATGTAACTCCAAAGGGTTTAGAGGAGTTAGAGATCGAATTAAAGACTTGGGAAGAGAAGCTGCAATTATTATTAGAAAAAGAAGAAAATGAACAAGAGCGTAGGAGAGAGGCTAATTTTATAAATGGAAGCATGGCTCTGTTAAAAGAACGAATAGTTTCGGCAGTTGTAGTAGATATAAATAATCAGCCTAAGGATGAAATCCGTTTTGGAGCTATCGTTAATTTGAAAATCGCAAAAGCATCTAAACAAACTTTGCAAATTGTAGGTGTGGATGAAGCTGATGTAAAAGAAAGAAAAATTGCATTTACTTCGCCATTAGCCAAAGCAATTATAGGGAAAAAAGAAGGCGAGACAGCCATCCTTAATTTAGGAGGAGAATCTCGCCCTGTAATAATATATAAAATTACTTATTAATCTTCTTCTATAACTTCAGTTGCCTGATAAGCACCAGCATCTGGTTGACTACTAGGTCTAGAAATACCATCTAAATCAGTTGGAGCAGCAAAAATGTATGCGCCATTTCCTATTTCTTTAGCTGCCGATTCCTGGATGTCAATATGGAAATTAAAGTTCTCTGGATTATGAAACTTAGGATCTTGATTTAAAATAATATTATTATATAAATCCGTATTCTCAAAGTCGTAGTCTGGTAAATCTACCAAGTTGTTATAAGGGTCTTCTACTCGTATCAAGCTATGGTCTATACTAAAGTTAAAGCTTGCTTGTTCATTGTGTTCCAAAACTAGTTCTTGTTGATTGCTACCATAGATAATCGAGTTTTTAAAATCGGCTTGTTCTAAGTCTGCTATAAACACCTCTGTGTTACTTACAGCCATTTGATTACTTAATAATACTGCGGGAAGATTTCTGTGGCCACGACGCCAGTAATTAGCAAATGTACAATGTGTAAATGAGTATTTACCACCTAATGTACCAGCAAAAGCAGATTGTCCGCTATTTGCAACAACAAGGTTAGTGCCTGTAATATGTCCTGTTCTTGCTAATATTCCTACGGTGCTATTATTATAGATTTGTACGTTATCTAGTTTAAGTGTTTCGCCTCCATCATTACCTTCTACTAATAAACCTACAGTTGCATTTTTTACTGTACTGTGTTTCATGTAGTTATTAGTGCTACCATTTGTGAACCAAATAGCACCCCATTGTCCTGGGATATTTGCAAAGTCAGGTTCAAGTCTATCGCCTTGAAAGATGATTTCTTTCTCCATCGCTTGAGGATCGTTACTTGCCTCTCCATTGGCTTGTAAACTACCTTGATTTGCAACAATAATCCCACTATTGCGATGAAAGTGCAATCTTGCTCCAGCATCTATCTCTAATGTCTTTCCAGACGGAACCGCTGCATAGCCATAAATTACATATGGCAAATTGGATGTGAAATGTAATTGTTCGTCTTTTAAGAAAAAACCATCAATTTCTATTGGGTCTCCATCTTCGTCTATACCCAGTTGTAATGTTTCTGTTGTACCATCTGCAAAACGTTCTGGATATAAAAAAATGGCATCATTTACTAAGGTTACAAGCTCTACTTCTTGTTGTTTGCTACTACCTTCAAAAAGGATTTGATCGGTATATAGATAAGAGTCTTCTTGAGATAAATCTTCGATATCTAGCGTGGTCTCAATAAATACGAATAAACTATCTTTGGCTAATAGAGTAACATCACTAAAGCTTTTGCCAGGAATGCCATCTACATTTAAACGATAATTAGAATTTTCTCCTCTATTTAATCGAATAGAAGGGATATGAATATCTTTTTTACTTCTATTATAAACTTTAAGGGTATAGGTGCTAGATCCTATATTTGAAAAAATAGTATCTAAATAAACTGTGTCTCTTGAAAACTCAAGATTTCCACTACTCACTTCGGTTTCGAAGTCTGTTCGACAAGACCCTAAAAGCGTTAATATTAAAATCGCGATAACTACTGGTAAATATTTTCTGAAAGATGTAGTACGAAGCATAAGCTATGTTTTTTTATTTTTCTGATATTTTGATTTTAAACAACTTGTCCCAATTCTTTCCAGTTACATATAGAATATCTTTCTCCCCTTTGTATGCAATACCATTTAGGACATCCAATCCACTGTGTCTACTTACTCTTTGGATTAAAGCAGTCATATCAATAACTCCCTCTAATTTTCCAGTTTTAGGATCTATAATACTTATAGCATTTCGAGTATATACATTAGAGAATATCTTGCCGTCCACCCATTCTAATTCATTAAGCTCGCGAACTCGTCCAGTGTTAGTGTATACTTGCACATAGTCTAATTCTTGCAATGTTTCTGGGTCTAATCGCCAAATCCTTTCCGTTCCATCGCTTTTATATAAATACTCTCCGTCATTACAAATTCCCCAACCTTCTTTGCTATTTTGATAATTGAAACTATTTATACGTTCAAAGTTATTTATATCATATACAAAACCTGTATTCTCTCTCCATGTAAGTAGGTATAACTTATCGTTTAATATAGTCAAACCTTCTCCAAAATACTGTGGGTCCAAATTAATTTTCTCTAACACCTCACCGGTTTCCATATCTACTTTTCTTAAGCTAGATTGCCCATACTGTCCTGTACTTTCATAAAGAACGTCTTCTTTGAATTCCAAACCTTGTGTATATGCTTTAATATCGTGAGGGAACTCTTCTAGAACTTCATATGTATATACCTTAGGAGCTTTGTCTGCAAGTAATACAATTGAGTTTTGAATACTATATTTTTCTTTTCCTATATATACATCGGCACGCATTACGTGTTGTCCTAACTTCTCATTGTTTGTAGGAACTTCATAAGCACCATTAGTGTCGATAGAAGAAAACGATTTATCAAAAATACGGTATGAAACTGAATCTATTTTTCGCTGTTTCTTGTTATTGATTACAACCGATAGAGGTGTTCCAGAGTGAAGTTTCCCTGAATCTTGACTGATTTCTAATCCAAATAAAGTATTTGCGCTTTCTTTCTCCTTTTTACAACTAGTTAAGTTAAGTACTAGTGAGCTGATAACTAGCGCTCTAAGAATTCTCATACGTGTGATTTATTTTGTGAAGCAAGTTAAGTAATTAAAATAGAATAAGAATATGTTTGGCTTTACTAAAATTTATATATATTTGCACCGTGGCAAGTCCCACACAACCAGCTCCTGTTTAATCCCCCAGGGTGGGAACGCAGCAAGGGTAGACGGTCGTAGCGGTGTGATGTGGGTAGCTTGCCACTTTTTTTATGCTTATTTTTGAAAAACAAGCATCGATTTTCGCGAAGTATCTTACGCGTGTTTTTTCTTCTCATATCATTAAAATGATTTAAGATATCATGTCACAAGTAGTTTTTATTACCGGAGGTTCATCAGGCATAGGTAAAGCCGTAGGAGAGTTTTTGCATAATAAAGGCTACAAAGTATACGGGACAAGTAGAGATCACTCTGTTTATCCAAATTCGGTATTTCCATTAATCGACATGAATCTTTCTAAGCCACAGACTATTTCTCAAGCTATTGCAGAATTGATCCGCCTTGAGGGGAAAATAGATATTCTTATTAATAATGCCGGAGTGGGGATTACAGGGCCATTGGAAGAAACCCCTATAGAAGAAGTACATTATGCAATGCAAGTAAACTTTTATGGTCCTATTCAAGTAATAAATGCTGTATTGCCTCATATGCGTAAGCAAAAGAAAGGTCGTATTATTAATATAACTTCTATTGCAGGATATATGGGGTTGCCATATCGTGGAATTTATTCGGCATCTAAAGGTGCTCTAGGTATTGTAACGGAAACCTATCGAATGGAATTACATTCGTTTGGTATAGAAATGTGTAGTGTAGCACCAGGTGATTTTGCTACAAATATTGCAGCAGGCCGATATCATGCGCCAGTATTAGATCATTCGCCATATAAAGATATATATGCCGAAAGCTTAAAGATGATGGATGAACATGTAGATGCAGGAAGTGATCCTAGGCAAATGGCAGAAGCTATCTATAAAATTCTTCAGAAAAAGAAATGGAAGGTGCATTACAAAGTGGGAGACATCCGAATAGGCGAAGACGAC
>JAJYTI010000074.1 GCA_021793135.1 Bacteroidota bacterium | reverse complement strand
AGCACTATTAAAGAAACTACAATAAGAAGTTTTTTTCATTAGAATCTTAATAAGGATACGAGCAATAATTTGCAAGTATCCTTTTTTAATATCACCACTTTCATTAAGCAATAAATATTTTTAATTCCGAATACTTTTAGTTTGAATCCTTAGATAAGAATATCTGCAGAATGCTAGCTAAAATTATTACAAGTACGGCCCCAAATAGGTTTAACCATAAGTACGGCATCCAATCTACCCACCATCCGTAAATCACTACTACTTGCGTAATTAAAGCCGCGATAAACACCGCATTGGAACGAACAAACCTAACGAAGAATGCCAATAGGAAAATACCCAATACGTTTCCGTAGAATATGGAACCGATGATGTTTACTAGTTGGATTAAGTTATCGAACAAATCGGCTACACTTGCAAAAAGTATGGCCATTACACCCCAAAGCAGTGTAAACCACTTCGACATTTTTACATAATGATCTTCGGATTTATCCTGTACATTTCGTTTGTATAAATCAATGGTAGTTGTAGTAGATAACGCATTCAATTCCGATGCGGTAGACGACATAGCAGCGCTCAGAGCCATTGCTAATATCAATCCAATAATTCCTCTAGGAAGGTGGTTTAACACAAAATGGATAAACACATAATCCTTATCGTTTATTTCTACCCTATCTTTTATCTCTAATTTATCATTTGCTTTCTTAAGAATTTCTTTTCCTTGATTACGCAAATCTCCTTCTTTTTGGTCTGCAAGTACAATTTGCTCTTTTAAGCCTGCTCTTTCGTTTTCCGATGCCAAACCATACTCCATAGCCAACAGCTTCTTTTCTTCGAAATTAAGCTCTAATTCTTTCTCTAACTTATGGTATTCATCTGCATACTCTGATTCATATGCTGCTTGCGTAGCTACCGGACTAAAGTTAAGAGGCGAAGCATTAAATTGATAGAATACAAACACCATTACTCCTACCAATAAAATAAAGAACTGCATAGGTACTTTTAGGAATCCATTCATGATTAAGCCTAGCTGACTTTCACGCAAAGACTTCCCTGATAAATAACGCTGTACTTGACTTTGATCGGTTCCAAAATAGGATAAGGCTAAGAACGTACCTCCAATAATTCCGCTCCAGAACGTATAACGATTTTCTAAATCGAAGGAGAAATCCAAAACATTCAACTTCCCTCCTGCTCCTGCAATAGACATGGCATTACTGAAGTTTATATCCTTTGGCAATGCATAGATTAAGATGGTAAATGCAACTGCCATTCCTCCCATCATTACTGCCATTTGTTGTTTTTGCGTCACACTCACCGCTTTGGTTCCTCCAGAAACAGTATAGATAATTACTAGAACACCAATAATGATATTCAACCAAACTAATGGCCATCCCAATACTGCAGATAAAATAATAGCTGGCGCAAAAATGGTTATCCCAGCAGCCAATCCACGTTGGATTAGGAATAAACATGCTGTTAGCGTACGAGTTTTCTGGTCGAATCTACTTTCTAAATATTCATAAGCAGTATAAACATTAAGTCGGTGGTAAATCGGGATAAAAACAAGACAGATAATAACAATAGCAATGGGCTGTCCAAAGTAGAACTGCACAAAGCTCATTCCATCATGGAAAGCTTGCCCAGGAGTAGATAAGAAAGTAATAGCACTTGCTTGCGTAGCCATGACCGATAAACCAATGGCAAACCAATTGGAATCATCGGCTTTCAGATAGTTTTTAACGCTCTTATTTTGATTACGAGTTTTCCATGTACCGTAAATCACAATAAAAAGCAAGGCTCCTATTAATACAATCCAATCTATTGTTTGCATCTAGTTAAAAGTCTTCATGATTAGATAGAAAATCAAAACATAGATAAGGTTGGCAACTAACATCCAAGTGAATACTTTTTGCCAAGTCAGCTCTATTTTTGGTCCGTTCTTTTCGTTTGTTTCTGGGCTCATTCTTTTCCAATGGATAATAAGTTAGCAAATAATCGATATGCTCCAGGAACGCCTGCCGGCAATTCACGGAAGAAACTCAATCCTGTATAAACATAATGCCCTTTTCCGTACTTTGCAACTAAAATACTCCCTTCTAATGGCGACTCTCCATGATCGTGCATACGGAGTAAGGGTTCAAATGCCTTATTCCATGATTTTGGGAAATACAAACCTCTTTCCTGTACCCACCCTTCAAAATCCTTTTGAGTGATTTTATTTGGATAATTTAAGACAGGATGATTTGCATTTATAAATTCTACTTTAGAATTCTCATCTGTTACTCTATCTGTAGACAATTCTAACGGATATGGAGCAATATCTTCGGTTATAAGCTGTCCTCGACTTACATTATATTGCACTAGTACATTCCCTCCATTTTTCACATATTCAAAGAGAATCTCATTTTTAAAGTTAAGCTCTGGTAACACATTAAAAGCTCGAATTCCCAGCACTATCGCATCATATTGTTGTATACTTTCCAATTGAATATCTTCTGGAGCTATTTCTTCTACTTGATATCCTATCTGTTTTAGATAATCCCCCACCTCATCCCCAGCACCTTGGATATAACCTACTTTATCTCCCTTTTTATCAATATCTATATGTACTAATTTACTCTTACCTGGTAACAACACACGCTGTTTAGGAATATGACTATAAGACAATTCATGTACTTCCCTATCCAATATTTTATTTCCTATTTTTAATTGTGGAATTACCATTACTTCCGAAGTAGCTTTTGGTGGGTATATTGTAAAATAAAAATACTGTGTCGACCCTTTACGCATTAATTCTACATCTTGACTTTTAGGTGTAATCTTCCAGTTATCTGGAGCATCTAATCGAAGGGTTGCTTTTTCGTTCTCGGTAAACGATTTCACTTTAACTCGAATCGTTTTGGAATTTGAATCTCCAAATACTTGGACTTTTTCTTCAATCGCTACCGAAGCCATTGGCATTACTACAAAAGGTTCGTATAATTCTCCTTTAGCCAAATCGGTATATTTATAGACTATAGGTTTCTCTATGGGCAATGTTACGCCATCTATATTTAAATGGAAAATAGCTGTGAATGCGGGTGGTGTTTCTGGTAAACCAATTAACTCTTTTTCCCCAACATGATACATTCCTAAAGAGGCTTCTTTGTCTAACCAATAGGCATTTGTAGGTGGTTCATCTGATGGTATTTGCAAAGTCATATTTTCTTTCCATGCTTGATTATTATCCAAACTTGTCTGAATATTACTCTCCTTACCGTTTATACTTATAGCCTCTATACGAATTGGAAAACTACTTCGATTAATAGCTTCCAATGCAATCGTTACCTCCTCTCCTGCAATAGCAGTAGAGGACTCGGCTATGGCCTCTAAATACAAACCTACACTAGCCAGGATAATGTCTTTGATTTCTTTTGTTTTAATCTCACGCCAATGTGAATCTTTTAAATCTTGAATAAGCTTATATGCTTCTAACAACTTTGGCAGGCTTGCAGAAGGATTGCGGAAGTCATATTCATTTTCTACTTCTTTTAAAACCTTGGCAATAGGTGCACCATCTTCCAAACGATTCCAGCTAGTATCAATACCTTCAAATATATTTTCCTTTGGCATTTCTCCAAAAATAGGCTCCAAGTATTCCATACTGGAACCACGACGACCTGAAGTACCAAAACCTTGTGAGCTATGCGAACTTCGGCTTTGGGCTGCGATTTCACCATTGCTCAACCCTAGACTAGAATAGAATGTACCTATATCTATTCCAAATTTATCGGATTGGTCTGCTTTTTCGAATGCTTCTGTATTTCCATAAAAGAACCATGAATCATTAAAAAATAATTTTTTAGGTTGCCATACAGAAACTGTTTCTAATTGTTCGGGAAAAGCATGAGCATCGGAAGCTAAATCAAAAGCTTCTACTCCTAAAATAGCTGATGCGGTATGATGACCATGTGTAGTTCCTGGTGTGCGATGATCAAAGCGATTGATGATAATATCAGGTTGAAAATCACGAATTCGATATACTAAATCACGCATTACTTGCTCCTTATCCCAAAATTCAAAAGTTTCGTGGGGATTCTTAGAAAAACCAAAATCATTTGCTCGAGAAAAATACTGTAAGCCTCCATCGATTCGTCTTGCTTGGATTAATTCCTGCGTACGAATTACTCCTAGTAACTCTCGTAATTCCGAGCCTATCAAATTTTGCCCTCCATCTCCTCTAGTCATAGAAAAATATGCGGTTTGTGCATGCACATCATTTGCAAAATAGGATATCAAATCGGTATTTTCGTCATCGGGATGTGCAGCAACATACATAACCGACCCTAAAAAATTTAATTTCTGAATAGATGCATATATTTCAGAAGATGTCGGCTTTTTTGGTGTTTGCGCTATGGACACAAAACATAAGTGAAAAGTAAATATTAAGAGTAGCTTTCGCATATATTTGATTTTTGTCGCTCAAATATAATGAAATGATAGCGAAAGTTCGGGGTTATAATAAGATAGTCTAAATCCGCATAAAAAAGATGAAAATTTATTACTCTTCCACCTCTTTTCGAGATTATTATTCAATAAACATGACGTGTATAAGCAAGTTTACCCCCTAAAGAGTAGAAAATCCTGTTTCATCCGCTCTACTTTTTCGGTTTGATTGCTTAGAATATAATTTATAGCCTCTACGTTAAATTTCTCTCCTTTTTCGGTAAGATTTACGTATGGATTTTCTACATAAATCAATCCATTATCTACAGCAAGCTTTAAAATTTTCTTTGCTTGCTTTTGACTCCAACTAAAGTGATAATTAAGATGCTGTACGCTTCGCTCCTCTTTATCGGAATGCTGGTGCAGATGTAATAAAAAAGTAAGCAACATAACTTCATTTTTCTGTCGCTTATCCCTATAAACATTTGCTATTAAGCCTTTACTTGGTGCAAACAGATAAATCAATAAAAACACTATCCCAAGTACTGTGGCCATAGACCCAGAAATGGAAGCATTCAATAAGTTGGCAGCCCAATATCCAGAGATAGCAGAAAATAATCCAAAAAAGATTGCTAGAAGTAGCATTTTCTTTAAATTGGTAGTAAGCAGATATGCACCAGCAGCAGGTACAATCATCAAAGCTACAACTAGAATAGCACCTACAGCATCAAAAGCTCCTACAATTGTTACAGAAGAAACTGTCATTAACCCATAGTGCATTAAAATAGGAGAAATTCCTAAAGCTGCAGATAGACCTGGGTCAAAAGTGCTTATTTTCAATTCCTTGAAAAATAATATAAGTAATGTTACTAGTACTACAAGTATGCTACCCACTACCCATAATGCTTTGGGTCCCATGTCCATATCTCCTATATACCAACGATTAAAAGGTGCAAAAGCCAATTCTCCCAATAAAACTGCATCTACATCTAAATGTACGTCGTTTGCATTCTGAGAAATAAGAATAATTCCAATACTAAACATTGCAGGGAACACCAAACCTATGGCAGTATCTTCTTTTACAAGCTTAGTATTCTGAATTGCCTCGACCAGAATCACAGTAATTACTCCAGCGATTGCTGCCATAGCGATAAGCAATGGAGAGCTTAAATCTTGAGTAATAAAAAAACCTAAAACGATTCCCAATAATATCGAATGACTTATAGCATCACTAATAAGAGACATCTTTCTTAGCACCAAGAAAACACCTGGTATTGCACAGGTTATTGCTACCAAAGCTGCAATTAATTGTATTTCTATCTGTGGTAACGTCATAATCTCTATAGGTTTATATTTTTCGCTTGGGTTATTCCATCAGTCGTAAGTTGCCAAGCATTATCTTCTATATGTACTAAACCTTTATCCTGAAGTTCTTTCATAGTACGTACCGGAAAATTGGATACTTGCAAAGGGATACCTTCCCCTTCTTCGGATTTATTTTTACGATACAAATCCAAGAGAATTTTCGTTTGTTGAAAAGATTTTTTATTCTTTTTAAATCGAAAATGACGCATGAGCAATCCACGCGTTGGAGAAAAGACAAAAGAGAAAATTACAATTCCAACTGCCAATAATACAATTACCGGACCCGTAGATAGATTATCGCCAGTAGCACTTATTGCGGTTCCAAAAACTCCTGCCACAATGCCAAATATAGCAGCAAGAAATAGCATTACCCATAATTTATCTGTCCATTGTCTAGCCGCCGCTGCTGGCGCTAAAAGCATAGCACTCATCAACACTACTCCTACGGTTTGCAAGCCTAAAACTATGGCTAATACAATACAGAAAGTGATTAATAAATCTAGAAACTTTACATTAAACCCTAAGGTTTGGGTGTATTCGGCATCGAACAACATCACTTTTAATTCTTTCCAGAACAATAACAAGATAAAAAGAGAAATACCTAAAACATAGAGCAACATCTTAACATCCTTCGTTACTAAGGTTGCTGCTTGACCAAATAGATATTTATCTAACCCTGCTTGATTTGCATTGGGTTGTTTTTGGATATAGGTAAGCAATAACATACCGAAACCAAAAAACACCGAAAGGATAATCCCTAAGGCTGCATCGGTTTTTAGGTGCGTTCGGGTTACTATTCCTCTAATCCAATACGTAGCAATAACTCCACTAATTAATGCGCCAAACAGCAACATATTATTATCCTTGGTTTGGGTAATTAGAAATGCTATAGCGATTCCAGGCAAAGCTGCATGGGAAATGGCATCACCAAGCAGACTTTGTTTTCTTAAAACAGCAAAACTTCCTAGCATACCACAAATAGCACCTAAAGCTGCAGTACCAAAGGTTATAGTACGCAGTGTATAATCTGAAATAACCAAATCAAAGTATTCTAATATGCTCATCTGCAACAATAGTTTATTGGTTAACGGTTACTTTATAATTAATTCCATACGTTTTAGCTAGGTTCTCGTCGTTAAAAGCTTCTTTTACTGGACCAGTATCTATTTTCTTCACATTTAAGAATGTTACCCAATCGAAATATTCTGGTACGGTTTGTAAGTCGTGGTGTACTACAACTACCGTTTTGTTTTGTTTTCGGAGTTCTTTTAGAATATTAATAATCGCAACTTCGGTAGTCGCATCTACTCCTTGAAATGGCTCATCCATAATATAAATAGAAGCATCTTGAACCAATGCTCTTGCAAGGAAAACACGTTGTTGTTGACCACCACTAAGTTGGCTGATTTGTCGATTTTTAAATGGTAACATACCCACTTTTTCCAATGCTTCTAAAGCCGCTTTTCTTTCATTCTTTCCTGGTCGCTTTATCCAACCTAAATTTCCATACGTCCCCATAAGCACAACATCGATTACCGTAGTAGGAAAATCCCAATCTACAGTACCCTTTTGTGGTACATAAGCTACTTCTTTTCGCATCTTTTTATAGGGTTGACCAAATATCTCTACCGTACCAGCTATGCTTTTTTTAATTCCTAACATTGCTTTTATCAAAGTAGATTTTCCTGCTCCATTTGGCCCTACAATAGCCATAAGCACACCTTCTGGAACTTCTAGATGAACGTCCCATAACACGGGCTTATAATCGTATGCTACCGTTAAATCATGAACGCGTATTGCATATTTTGTTTCTGCCATTGTTCTTATTTTAGTCCTTCTACTAGCGTATTAACATTATATAAGAACATTCCTATATAAGTTCCTTCCTCGGTACCCGCATCACCCAAAGCATCGCTATACAACATCCCTCCTATCTCCACTTCGTGATTTTTGGCCAATACAGCTTGTTGCAATGCTTCTATAGTTCTTCTTGGCACCGAACTTTCAATATAAATTGAGCGAACGTTATGGTCTAAGATATAGTCACGAATCTCTCTAACATCTTTTACTCCGGCTTCAGTGGCAGTAGATAGCCCTTGTAATCCTACCACATCAAAGTCAAAAGCACGACCAAAATAACTGAAAGCATCATGGGCAGTAACTAACCGACGTTTGTCTTTTGGCAAGGTCTCTACAATCTTATGTAGCTCTTTCTCCAAAGCATCTAACTCTATCAAATAAGAGCTCAAATTTTCTTTAAAGTAATCTGCATTCTCTGGGCTATATTCTGTGAGTGCTCTTTCAGCTTCTTTAGCCATCTCTTTAAAGAATCCTACATCAAACCAAACGTGTGGATCGTAATTTCCTCCAAATTTGTCGGATACTCTCAATTTATCTTTATCTAGTGCTTCGCCAAGTGCTACTTGTTGTTTTCCTTGACGTTCCATTTGTGCAAATACGTCTACTAGCTTACCTTCTAAATGCAAGCCACTATAAATAATTAAATCTGCACCATATAATTTAGATACATCGCCTTCGCTAGCTTTATATAAGTGTGGATCTATTCCAGGTCCCATTAATCCCGTTACTTCAACCTTATCACCACCTATGTTTTCCACCAAATCGGTAATAATAGTTGTAGTTGTAACGATATGGATCGTATCTCCTTTCTCCTTAGCTATTTGTCCGCAAGACACGAACAAGGTCATAAGTATTATACTTGTTATATATCTAATCATGTTATTTGTACATAAATATTTTCAGCAATCTTTTTTGAAATAAAATATCGGTTATCATCCACAAGTATTGTCATAGAACCATCGAAAGTCTCTATATCTTCAACAAACACTTTAGTACCTATACCTATTTGACGTTTATCTAAATATTGTAAAAAGTCATTATCCGATTCGTGTACACCTACACAAATACCACGTTGGTGAATACGTAATTCCGACAACAACCGTTTTTCTATTTTGGCTATTCTCAAATTAGCATCGGGAATTGGATCGCCATGCGGATCAAACTCCGGGTGCCCTAAATAGGCATCCAATCTAGAAATCAATTCTTCCGATTCGATATGTTCTAATTCTTCGGCTATCTCATGTACCTCATCCCATTGAAAGTCTAACTTTTCTACCAAAAAAACTTCCCAAAGACGATGTTTTCGGATGACACGCAGGGCTGTTTTTCTACCTCTATCGGTTAATGTTACTCCTTGGTATTTTATATAATCCACTAAATTCTTCTCGCCAAGCTTTCGAATCATATCGCTAACCGAGGACGCTTTAGTTTCCATTTTCTCTGCAATATCATTGGTAGATACATTGCCATCTGCAATTTGCTCTAGATGGAAAATGGTTTTCAAATAATTTTCTTCAGATAAACTATATTGTTTCATAACACAAAGATACATATTTTTAAAGTAGCTTCAATATTTTTTTAGAGTAACCTAAACTTCAAATTTCTCCTATAGAATATATTTAAAATTACTACCTTACCTACAGAACTAATTATAAATAATTCAAAGAAAAAATAGCCTCCTTGTATATAGGACTTTCTAAATAAACACATTATGCGACTCACATTGCCCATCTATGCTATATTCTGTTTTTTATGTTTTACTGCCTGTAAAAATTCTAAAACAGAAGAAGAAACTTCCGATAACTCTGCATATACTAACGCTTATTCTTATAACACTGTGAAAAATATTACCACTAAAAAAGCTGCTGTTGTTACTGCTCATCCATTAGCTAGTGAAATTGGCAAATCCATCTTAGAGCAAGGTGGAAATGCTATTGACGCATCTATTGCAGTACAATATGCTTTGGCAGTAGTATATCCAGTAGCAGGAAATATCGGTGGAGGTGGATTTATGGTGGTTCATACTGCTAACGGAGAATCGCA
>JAJYTI010000073.1 GCA_021793135.1 Bacteroidota bacterium | reverse complement strand
TCCCAATTTTGGTTCTGTACTATTATTTATTCTAGCTCTATTTATAGAGTTATCTTTCGATGATTGAATAGTTTTTTGCGAAGATGCGTCTGCTACAACTTTATCGTTCGAGGTAGATCTTATTGTTTCTACATCTAAATCTTCGTTAGTTATGAGTTGTTTAGAAGGTTCGTGTTTTGAATCGGATTCAACTGCAATAATATTGTTTTGATTCGCCTTAGTAGAAGGTTTTGTGGTGTTTTCTGTTTCTACTATTTGAATTGTGGAATTATCCTCTCCATTTAACCAATAGAAAGCGCCTGCGGAAAATAAAATAAGGAATACCGCTGCTGCCGACCACCACCATAGAACTACTGGTCGCCTTTTCTTCTCGGAAGGCAACTTTTCGGCAATCGCTTCCCAAGTACCTTCTGGCGGAGATACTTTTAAGTTTTGAAGCTTATCGCGAAACAGTTTATCTAAATCGTTATTTTTTTTCATGGTCGTCGGTAAACCGATTTTCTTCTTTATATTCTTTTATTTTATCTGCTAAATTTGCTCTTGCCCTAAATAAATTAGATTTCGAGGTTCCTTCTGATATATCTAGCATTTCTGCTATTTCTTTATGTGAGTAGCCATCCAATACGTATAAGTTAAAAACCATCCGATATTTTTCTGGTAATTCTCGTACAATAGTCAATAGGAAAGATAATGATAAATCTTCATTACTTATGCCCTCTATATCAATTGATTGCTCTTTTTCTTTTGCTTTAAGCAATTCTTCTTTTTCTAAAGGCACTTCTTTTTTCTTCCTATAGCTTTGTAAGACCGTATTGATAGCTATGCGCTTCATCCATCCTTCAAAAGAGCCTTTCCCTTGGTATTGTTTTATTTTATCAAAAATGGTTAAAAAGCTTTCTTGCAAATGGTCTTGTGCTTCTTCATAACTAGCTGCATACTTCAAACACTGTCCAAATAACACATCTGCATAACGCTTATAGAGTAAGCTCTGCGCTTCTCTATCTTGCTGTTTACATCGTGTTATAAGGTCTTCTAATTCCAATTTAGTATATGCTTTATTATGAAAGAAACGAGATTCTAAAGTCTCTAAATTATAAAATTTGTTCCTAATAAATAATAAAGGCACCTACTATATAGCAGATGCCTAAAATTAAAAAAGGTTGCTTTTGTTAAGCAATTTTTATTCTTCCTCTTCTTTTCCTTGGATTCTGTTTTTTATTTTCAGTTCTAACTCTTCCATTAATTCTGGATTATCGTCTAGTAATACTTTTACAGCATCACGGCCTTGTCCTAGTCGTGTTTCTCCATAACTATACCAAGATCCTTTTTTATCGATAATATCGAAGTCTACTCCTAGGTCTATAATCTCACCTACTTTAGAAACTCCTTCGCCATACATAATATCGAATTCTGCATTTTTAAATGGTGGCGCTACTTTGTTTTTTACAACTTTAACTCTGGTTTTATTACCCATTACATTGTTCTCTGCATCTTTAATCTGCGTAGAACGACGAATATCTAAACGTACAGACGCATAGAATTTTAATGCATTACCACCTGTGGTAGTTTCTGGGTTACCAAACATTACTCCAATCTTCTCACGAAGCTGGTTAATAAAAATTACAGTACAATTTGTTTTGCTAATAGAAGAGGTTAGCTTACGCAGCGCTTGAGACATTAAACGTGCGTGCAATCCCATTTTGGAATCTCCCATTTCTCCTTCTATCTCACTTTTTGGAGTCAGTGCTGCTACAGAGTCTACAACAATGATATCTATTGCTCCACTTCGAATTAAATTATCTGCAATCTCTAAAGCTTGCTCACCGTTATCTGGTTGAGAAATAATCAGATTTTCTACATCTATTCCTAGGTTTGCTGCATAGTATCTATCGAATGCGTGTTCTGCATCGATAAAAGCTGCAATACCTCCTTGCTTTTGTGCTTCAGCTATAGCATGTAAAGTTAATGTTGTTTTACCAGAAGATTCTGGACCATATATTTCAATAACTCTTCCTCTTGGATAACCTCCTACTCCTAATGCTACATCTAATCCTAGCGACCCACTCGGAATTACCTCTACTTCTTGTATTGCCGAGTCTCCCAAACGCATTACCGCACCTTTCCCATATGTTTTATCTAACTTGGATAAAGTAAGTTGTAAAGCTTTTAGTTTTGCTTCTTGTTCTTTGCTCATGTTAACTAATAATTTAACTGTAAAAATAACGCTTTTATTCTGAAAAAACCACCTAGAAAGTTGAGTTCTAATTTTTTTTTGCTTTTAAAATATCTACATGAGGTTATCATTGGTTCTAGATAGATAAAAAAAGACTTGAGGAAATAATATATTTTAAAAATAATTTTAAGCTTCATCATCTATAAGCGCTCATTAGCTATACATTAGAAGGCAAATCAGCTGATTGTCAAAAGAATAACACAGATATCAATATTTTCATATGTATTTAAATAAAAAACCACCTACAGGTTGGGCTGAGGTGGTTTCTATAAATGTTGTCTTTTTATTTTAATATACTACTACTTAATTTCCACAAAATTGGGATGATAGTAGAAAAGTTAAGCATAGCATTAGACAAATAATTTTTTATTTTACTATGTGTTACTTCTTGGTGGTTGCAACAGCTTATCTACATATAATTCTTCGTGAATATTCTGATAATATTCTATAACATTCTTATCATATTTTGTTTCTATTGGCTCCCATGCAAATTGCTTTGTCATAAAAAGTAATTGAAAGCTCATATTGCATTTGGCATCGCTAGTCGGTGGAATTTTAGAATCGTATAAAAAGATTGTATCTAATTGTTTATTAGGACAGAAACTGATAAACTCACCTGTTAAATTCTGCACAGAATCTGACCAATTCCATTCGCTATGTAGCATTTGACCTACAAACGCAAATAGAATAAGGATAGATATAATCTGTCGATAGAATTTATACATATAGTTTAGACTTGTTAAGTAGTGACAACCACTTGCTTCTTACATATATTAGAAAATTTTTAAAAATTACATCTTGTACACCCATTCCGTAGGATCTAATAAAGTGGTGTTTTGATATACCATAAATTTTAAAATAGTCTTATTCACAAGCGGGGAAGTGTAAATCGTTCCAAGCTCTTGTTTGGTTCTTACTTTGTCACCTTTCTTAACTGTTACATTTGCTAAGTTAGAGTATATCGTGATATAGTTACCGTGATTTACGTGTACTGCTAAAGCACCTCCTTTATATTGTTGAATTTGCAAGACAGTTCCTTCAAACACGGCCCGTGCTTTCGCTTTATTCTCGGTGGTAATCTCTACTCCACTACTACGTACGGTTACATTAGGGAATTGAGGATGTCTATGAGTACCCGGTCGTTTGGTCACAATACCTCTCTCTACAGGCCATGGCAACTTTCCTTTGTTACTTGCAAAGTTGGCTGCCAATGCTTTGGCTTCTGCTGTCATCGCAAATGTGGTGCTCGTTCCAGTAGATTCTAGTTTCTTACCACTTTTTGCAGCTTCTTCCGCCGCCTTTCTATTGGCTTCGGCAATCGCCTCTCGAATTAAAGCATCGATTTGTCGATCAACTTCTGCCGCTTCTTGTTCTCGTTTTCTAACTTGAGAAACATATTGACTTTCTTTTTGCTTTAAAGAAGCTATTAGGCTTTTCTGCTCTTCCCGCTCTTTTTGTAGTTTAGCAGCTGTAGCTCTATTTTCCGCAACTAAAGCATCTTTTTCTTTCTTCTGCTCGGCCAACTTCTTATTTAACTCTTGTAACTCTATAGTTTTTTCTTGAATAGCTTCTCCTTGTTTTTTACGATGCTTAGCATACTGTTTCATGTACTCTACACGCTTGTATGCTTGTAAAAAGCTTTCGGAAGAAAGCAAGAACATTATTCTATTTTGTTGCGATTTACTTTTGTACGAACGTCTTATTAGCTCGGCATAGTCTTCTTTTAGCTCTTCTAATTCTTCTCGTAAATCTTGAATACGTCGTGTATTATTATTGATTTCACGAGTTAATAGATTTGCTTGTTGATTCGTAACGCGAATTAAATTTTCCGTTGCTTGAATACGGTGTTCTAAACTCTCTACTTGTTCTAGTACCGATTCTCCTTCCTTCTTGCTTTTAAACAATAAGCTATTAATCTCGCGGATTTCTTGCTGTATTTGTGCACGTTTTTCCTCGAGTTCTTTTTGTTTTTTACTTTGAGCAAACCCGCTAGTTAATGCTCCAAAAAAACAAAACAGTAAAAATATTGTTCGCAAGTATTTATGCATAAGTCTAATCTAATTGCATTTGTTTATATCCATTTGGTATTTCATATGGGAAGCCTAAGTCAGGATTTACATCTACTTTTCTAACTTGTAAATGTAAACGAATAATCTTCTTATCATCTATACTTTGTAAATTTATATCCGATGGATAATATGCTTCTTCCACTTTTTGATAATCGCTATAATCCAAAGTAAAAATACGATTTTGACCCACTTGTTCTACCGTTTGATTTGCTATTTTAAAGTTATTCGGGTAAATAGCGACATTTTGCTTAAATAATTCATGGTGAATTTTAGGCTCTAGGATATATTTATTATCTGAAATACTTTGAATAATGGCATTAGGCTTTAATTCTATTGTAGACTGTCCTAATAAAAGTGCTTGTACTTGTTTAAAATTTAATTCTACACCTAACTTGCTACTTATAAATCTATAATCTCCTTCGAAATATCGTTTAGAAACGGTCTCATATATACTTACCGAATCTGGGGTTAGCATAGCTTTGGCCACAGTAATTCCTAAAATAGAGGCTTTCATCCATATAATTTCATCTTTCTTGATTCGGAAATTAGCATTCACGCGTTGTTTAGACTTACCATCGTCGTAAGTTATTTGCACACGACTCGCCATGGTTTTAAAATTTGGCTCGGCTTTAAGATGTTCGGATATAATACGTCTAGTATTTAGGCTTTCGTCTGCAATCTCGGTGGTTACTTTCTTAGATTTACATGAGAATACAACTAAGGCGAGAGTGCATATCGTAGCGAATCGCCATAGGTTATTGATGAATATAGATTGTTGCTTCATAAGTTTTACTACCTAATTCCTTTTTTGTTCTTAATTTTATTGTTTTGCTTTTTGAATCGAGTCTGTAAATTCTTTTTCCAATTCAGGTTGATCTATCACATAACTCGCTCCTTCTTCTAAAACCTCTAGCGCTTTCTTCTCCTCTTTCATACCAAGTAGCGCTTTACCTTTATATAAAAATAATACTGGCTGCATGGGGTAATAATCCATTGCTTTGTCTATTAAACCCAATTGCTCGGTATACGCTTCTAGTTCGAATAAAAGCTGTAAAGTTTCAATTATTAAACTATAATTATCAAAACTTATTGTCAAGCTTTTCAAATACATGCGTTTAGCAGAATGCAAATTATTATTATTCTTAAAATAGTTGCCTATTTCTATAAGTGATTTTGCATCTAAATTATCATAGACTTGATTTAAAAATTGCTCTAATTCGCTACTTACTCCTTGTTTCTCTAGTAATACCGACAACATGCTTTGCATGCTTTTCTCTGGAATATTTTTTGAAGAAAGAACTTTCTTTAAACTATTGTATGCTTGATTTAAATCTTGTGTACTTTCTAATTGTTCCCAAATAAGTGATGCGTTAGATTCCTTTTGCAACAATAACTCCATATATATTTCTGCTTCTTCCCAATTTTTTTCTTTTAAAAGAGACTGAAGCTTTTCTATTTCATCATTAGAGGTTTCGGTGATTACTTTCTTTTCTCCAGAGTTTTCTATTACAGTTTCTTTAATCAAATCTTTATAAAATCCTACTTGCCTAGTACTAGTTTCCTCAGCAAAAATCGACTCTAGAATTTGTAAAGCTTTTTCGGCATCGTTAGTACGTTCTACATATAGCATATAGAAACTAGGTAGATATACTTCGCTATAGCCTAATAATTGTACAATTGTTTCTTTAGCATTCTTATAATCTCTAACTTGAATATAGGTTTGATACAACCAGGATAATACTTCACGTTTTTTAGGTGTTTCTACAATATCTTCGAAATAAAAAATACTTTCTTCATATTCACCTAAATAATAATGATTCTGCGCACGCTCAAATCTTATTACCTCTACCATCTCCTTACTCTTACCTGCTTCTTTTTCGGCAGTATTTAATGATTCTAGTGCCAATCTATAATTCCCAATAGCTTTATATCGAATTGCAGCAAAGAAAGCATCTTGAAATGCATCGTCTTCTGGTTCTAATTCATGAAATTTCATTTCTTCTTCTTGTGCATAACTTTGGATACTTCCAAAAGTGAACACAAAAAGAAAACACCACGTAAGAACCAGATATAGACGATGTATTTGTGTCATAAAATAGTTCTATTTAAGAGTAGAATAGTCTCCAATACTTACATTGCTAAAATTAGCATCGAAGGTAGCATGGTTACCTATCATCGCATTCTCTAAACTTGCATTTCTCACTGTAGAGTGATTTTGGATTATACTATGAGAAACTGTACTATTTTCAATAACTGTTCCTTCACCAATTGAAGCATATGGTCCGACAGTTGCATTACGCAGTACTACATTTGGGCCAATAAAACATGGTTCTATAATAGTAGCATTATCTAATGTGATATTTTCGGCTACTAAATCTTTTTCGCTATGTTTTACAAAACCTAGCATCTTAGTATTAGTCTCTACTGCTACTTCTTTATTTCCACAATCCATCCACTCGTCAACAGTAGCTGTACGGAACACCTTGCCTTTCTCAATCATACGTTTAATACCATCGTTGATTTGGTATTCCCCTCCATGGATAATATTGTTATCTAAGACATACTGCAATTCTTCTTTTAAAACAGCTAAATCTTTAAAATAGTAAATCCCAATTACAGCTTCGTCACTTACAAACTCTGTAGGTTTTTCTACCAATTCTACGATATGTCCTTCTTCGTTTAAATTTACAACGCCATATGCTTCTGGATTTTCTACTTTCTTCGTCCAGATAACGCTATCTGCTTCTTTATCTAAATCAAATTCTGCACGGATTAATGTATCGGCATAGGCAATAACTGCAGGTCCAGAAAGTGAAGGTTCTGCACACATAATAGCGTGTCCTGTACCTTTTGGATCTAATTGTCGATAAATAGACGCTTTTGCTCCTAAACTTTTTGCTAGTTCTGATAAACTTTTCTCCACTTTATCGTCAAACCAAGCTGGATCTCCAATGATAAAGGCTATTTCTTCGATAGGTTCACCTAAAACATTAGCTATATCGGTTACCAATCGGTGTACGATAGGTTTTCCTGCGATAGGTATTAATGGTTTAGGTACAGTTAGTGTATGTGGACGTAAACGAGAGCCACGTCCCGCCATTGGCACTATAATTTTCATTTTTATATTGTTTAAGTTAGTTTATTGTTTTCCGGTGCTTCCAAACCCCCCAGCACCTCTTTCGGTTTCACTTAACACCTCTACTTGCTCCCATTCGATTTGCTCGTATTTAGCAATTACCATTTGTGCGATTCTGTCGCCAGGTTCTATAACAAATTCTTCCGCAGATAAGTTAACTAAGATTACCCCAATATCTCCACGATAATCTGCATCGATTGTACCAGGTGTGTTTAATAAAGTTATACCATGTTTTAAAGCCAAACCACTACGAGGTCGAATCTGTGCTTCATATCCTGGAGTTAATTCGATAGCTAATCCTGTTGGGATTAACTTTCGCTCCATAGGTTTTAAAGTTACTGATTCTGTTATGTGAGCACGCAAATCCATCCCTGCAGAAGCAAGAGTTTCATATGAAGGAAGTGCATTTTCCGATTTATTGATGACTTTTATTTTCATGAATTATTTGTTTATCGTTTTAATAACTGAAGGACTAGCTTCTTCTCCATAAAGAATAATAATCCTACATAAAGTGCTAATAATAAGGTTCCGAGAATTAAACTTCCTTCAAATATATAAAAAGCTAGATAGGAAAACGCAGTACTTACAATCAAGTAAACAGATATTTGTTTTACCGGATATGGAATTGGGTAATATTTTTGTCCAAACAAATAAGACAATAACATCATCGCTCCATAAGCAATCAACGTAGCCAATGCTGATCCAAAATAACTAAGATAGGGTATTAATAAATAGTTGCAGACTATAGTTAACAGCGCTCCTATTATAGAGATGTAAGCGCCTACTTTGGTTTTATCAGTAATTTTATACCAAACCGATAAATTATGATACATACCTAAAAATAAATTAGCTAATAGAATAATTGGCACTATATCCATTGCTACCCAATAGCTTTCATCACTAATTAGTATACGTTTAAATATATCTACATATACCATAACACCTAAAAATATAACACTTCCTAGCAAAGTGAAGTATTTGGTTATAGTAGCATATACTTCTGGAGCATCTTTCTTACCAGCTTGTTTAAAGAAGAAAGGTTCTACACCCAAACGGAATGCTGTTGCAAACAAGGTCATGAAAACTCCTAATTTATAACATGCTGCGTATACTCCTACTTCGGCATCGGCAATATCTGGAGGTAATAAATACTTAAGTAATATCTTATCTAAAGCTTCATTTATAGAAAAAGCAATTCCTGCTAGTAAAATAGGCATTGCATAACGCAGCATTCGTTTCCAAACTGCCACGTCTAATGAGAACCCTATTTTAATATATAATGGAGAAACCAATGCTAATGTCAACGCACTTGCCACTACGTTAGAAATAAAGACGTAAGAAACAAGATTATCTGGATTATATATCGAATCCCAGAAATTCCCTGCTACTACGAGTTTTGGTAACAATAAAAAGAAGAATAAATTTAATCCTAAATTTATAAGTACATTAATGATTCGTAATGCTGCGTATCGCATAGGCTTTTCGCGTGCACGAAACCAAGAGAATGGAATTACCACAAGCGCATCTAAAGCTAAAATCCATATAGTATATTTTATATATTCTGGATTATAGTCTAGTAGCGTAGCTATAAAATCTATATTGGGCAAAGTAAGCAATAAAAAGAGTACACTTGTAACCGTTAAAGAAGTCAACGAGGTTGATTCTACTTTGCTCGGCTCTTCTCCCTTACGATGTAAGAATCGGAAATATGCCGTTTCCATTCCATAGGATAAAATCACATTCCCAAAAATGATAAAGGCAAACAATGAAGCGTAGATACCATATTCGTTCTTCGCTAAAGAAGTAACGTAAAGTGGTACCAAAATAATAGACAAGGCTCTCGGTAAAACCGTAGCTAATCCATAGATAAAGGTTTGCTTAAAAAGATTCTTATATCCTGTCAAGAATTAATATTTTATACAATGCCTACAAAAATACGGATTTAGAATACAAATAGTCTAAGTAGATAACAGTTATAAAAGAAGTTTAAATATATCAACGTGTTATGCAAATTATAATCTAAAAATGCCTCCAAACACAATGACCGTTTCAGCAAAGTAAAAGTCATGAGAAGCTTTATCTATTTTATCCTTAGTAGTTCGAACATCAAACATATTTATGTAGCCGCCTTTTAATTCTGTTTGGATAAAAAAGTGTTTAAAAATAGTAATATTCAAACCCGCTTTAGCAGATAATCCTATACCAGAAACGTGAAATGCATCGTACCGTTTTTTACCCAAAAGTTTAGTATTTGTTTTAGGGTACATCCCCCCTAAACCAATGCCTTCTGTTAAGTTAATTTGAATCTTATCAGTATTAGTAATAGCAAATAATGTAGAGATATCATCTACACGATTTATTTCAAAGTTAACGTAGTTTAAGCCAT
>JAJYTI010000072.1 GCA_021793135.1 Bacteroidota bacterium | reverse complement strand
ATCTAGCTGCTTAACTTTAGAAAGTTGAAAATCAATTTTTATGATATAATCGTTAATAGAGGTAATAAAACTTTCATTTTCAAAAGCAGGTACATCTTTTAGTACAAAGTTATGAATGATGTTTTGGTAGGTTTCATCATATATCAAACGCGATTTATTATCTCTGTAATAATCATATGAATAAAGTTTGTCTGATCCTTGTAGTAAAAAATTATATTCGTAGAAAGGTACCATTGCTGTTTCATATTCACTATGGACCACGGGGATTCTCCACTGAAACTCCCAATCTTGTAAATTAAAAATGAATGGAGAAATAGTACTGTATTTGTATTCTATTATGGTTCCTTCTTTTACGTTTGGAATTGCAAACTTTGTAACGGAATAATTTTCGTTGATTTTTTCATCAAACGTGTTTTTTACGTTAAAAGGTACTTTAACAATCTCGCCGTCTTCTAAATTATAAGCATTGGCCTCTATTTTTCTAACTTTCTCTGCAGTTCGTCCTTGGTTGTAAAGAGGTATGTTAACTTCTGCCCAATCAATGCCAGCTTCTGTAAGTATCTTAATTCTTGTAGTTCGTTCAAAAGTTATTTCAAATTTATTACCATTAAGCCTGAATTCAGACTTTCCAATATCGAATAGCACTACAGCTTCTGCATCCTCATCTTTATCATATTTCTCCATTTCCATTTCTTCTTGACTTACTTCGCCAAAGGTGTAGGAGTCGGTTTGGCCTAGAGTTGAAATTGGAATCCAGAATAAAAATAATAGTGAGAATTGTAATTTTTTAATCATGTTATTTTTTATTTGTGAAGTGAAAGATGTGTTTTCTTTTCTAATTGATTCACCTGAAGAATGAAATCATAGAATTCAGAATATTCTGATATCGGATAACTGCCTTCATGTATTAGTAGCTGTTTTATAACAACTACCTCATCTCCTTTATCTTGTATTTCTAATTTATATTCTCCGTATTTATTCTTAATAGAATAGTCCTCTGTGTTTTTGTTTAACGTATAACCTTCAGGTATTTCATAATGAATTATATCTCGTTCGTGTATTGGATAATCTAATTGTATTGGGTGTTTTCTATCTTCTGGCTTTTCAAAACTTGGAATTGAAAATGCAAGATTTGAAATTAAAATATCGTTTCCATAATGTTTGTAAATAACATTAGAGCTGGCTTTATAATTTAACTGAATAGCTAAAGAGTCTCTATGGTAATCAGGGATTTCAAATTCTATTAATTTCATTCCATCACTTGCAATAGCATTACGAATAATTCTTTCTTGTTCAGATTCTCTATATCCTTTACCGATTTGAGCAAAAGTCTCATAGGAAGGGCCTCTAAAAGTGTTTTGAATCTCAATAATAGCTTCAACCGGGTCATAGGTGACGTGGACTTGACGTGTATCTAAAACCTCCTGCGGTGTAAGTTTAGGCGTTTCCTTAAAGTAACTATTGTTGTTTTCTATAATAAAGGCATCTCGGTTTTGGGTAAAAGTTCCTAAATAATCAAAAGCATATTTACTAGTGCAGTCCAACCAGATATCATCATCATCATTTTGTGGAACATATAAAATAACATGATTAAACTGTTGGGAAGGAAAATCTTTGTCTATAGGATTGTTTCGGCTTCCTGCGTATATGTTTGCATAATAAGATGGAATCTCTAAATAATCTAAGACTGATTTGAAGTAGTTGGTCAATGCTTTACAATCTCCATACTTATTTTCCGAAACGTAACTTGCGGGATAGGGTTTCATTCCTCCCGTTTCAATAGAAACATTTATATAACGTGTTTCATCTTGTAAGTAATGGTATAATGTTTTTATTTTCTCTTTCTCGTCGTCAATGTCTTTGATTAATTCATTTATTCTTTGTTTCTCAATCTCAGGTAGTTCATTTATGCCAACTAATAAATCACTTTCCCAGTTTCCATAGGAAGTCCAATCTTTAAAAGAACCATTCATTTCGAAATAAAAGTTGTGAGGAATAATCTCTACCGAAGGCGTCAATCTTCGTAATAATGGAGAGTATACTTCGGATTTAATTCTAGTGGTATAATCGGTATGCCATTCATAAACCTTATTGTTCTTAATTGTTTCAATTTTTGGTTCATCGATAGCATTGTTCTTATAACTTAATTCATAATTAATAGGAGTGGTCACCGTTAATTTCGCAGATTGTGTCGGGATTTTAGTATGTAATATAGGGGACCAATTGTGAATATGTAAAAATTCTTTTTCTTGTGTTTGATAAGAGTAAACTATGGTATATGGGTAAGAATTATGCTTCAGTGTAAACTCTTTAAGATAGTCGTCTTGATATAGTGTGGAACTCGAAATGTAACTTCTTTCGGTAATATCTCCTTTTTTTAGTTTAGTTATAATCTTCCCATCTGCATCTTCAATATGAGCTTTTATGTTGCTTATGCTTTTTAAGGAGGAATGATGAAGACTAACTTTGTTATATCTTTCTCCTTCACGATTATTTATTTGAATTTTGAAATAAAAATCTTTGACTAGTTTATTTCTTTCTACCGTAACATGTGTCTCTTGAGAGATTAAAATAGCATCGGAATTTTGAGCTAGACTTGAAGTAAATGAGAATAATAAGGGGATTATAAAAACGAATCTAAATATCATTATGCCTGTCTTAGTTTTATTTTTTTCTTTTGAATATGATTTGAGATTTTCCAAATAAAATGTTAAAGATACTATAAAAGGCATTAAGTGCAAATAATAATGGTCTAGTTAGATAGAAAACTAAACTTCTGTTATTTAATTATTGTTTGTTAGAAGAATAGTTTAAATTTCATATCCAAAATTTAAGAACCAAGAATGTTTGAGCAATTCGGAGCAAGTCCAACAGAAAAAGATCTTAAAAGGTATAAGAAATCACCAAACTGGAAAGATGGGAAGTTCGTAAATCATATCTCTACTGGAATGGGGCCAAAAGTAAGTGCCATTCCTAATTTGATGTATGAACAATATATAAAAAACAATAATCAAGTCCCTAAAAAGGAATTGTTTATGCAGCCGTTCGGTTTAGAAAAACTAAACACTTCGACAATGCAAGGTGTTTGGTTTGGACATTCTGCAGTATATCTTCAAATAGGTGGTTTAAATTTACTTATCGACCCAATGTTAGGAGATAATGCAGCGCCTATTTCCCCTTTTCCATTAAAACGTTTTACTTCCGATACATTAGATATAATTGAAGAACTTCCTGAGATAGATGTTGTGTTGTTATCTCATGATCATTATGACCATTTGGATTATGCTAGTATTATGAAACTACAACATAAAACTAAAAAGTTTATCGTCGCATTAGGAGTAGGGAGGCATCTTATAAAGTGGGGTGTACAACCAAAGAAAATCACAGAAATGGATTGGTGGGATGAATATACTATGGAAACCTTACGATTTACATTTACTCCTACACGACATTTCTCGGGTAGAGGTGTTATGGATCGTGCAAAGTCTTTATGGGGTGGTTGGGTGATCCAATCCGAAGTGGAAACTATTTGGTTTAGTGGCGATGGTGGGTACGGTAAGCATTTTAAAGAAATCGGCAAACGTTTTGGTACGATAGATTTTGGTTTCATAGAATGCGGCCAGTATAGTCCGTATTGGAAAGATATACATTTATTTCCAGTACAAAGTGTTTTTGCTGCTTTAGAGGCGAACGTCGCCTTGGCAATGCCTGTCCATTGGGGCGCGTTTACCATCTCACAGCATAGCTGGAAAGATCCGGTGCAACGATTCATACATTCAGCTAAAAGATATAATTTGCCATATAGTGTTCCAACCTTAGGACAAGTATTCGATGCTAAAACTGCAATACTGGATAATTGGTGGGACGCTTATTAGGCAATCATAAAAACTTAAGCTAGTAAAAACTCAAAGCTTTTATTTATCTTTACAAGTATGAAAATAGCGATTATAAACGGTCCAAATCTCAATAAAATAGGACAACGTGAACCTGAAATCTATGGAACAGAAACTTTTGAAGATCTTTTAAAGACTTTGAAAGAAAAATATCCTAATGTTCAATTTGATTATAAACAATCTAATTGTGAAGGTATTCTTATTGATTATCTACAGTCGGTAGACGATAGTGCAGATGGAGTAGTACTAAATGCTGGTGCTTATACGCATACATCTATTGCAATAGCCGATGCGGTACGCGCTATGAAAATACCAGTTGTAGAAGTACACATGAGTAATACGTTTGCAAGAGAGGCTTATCGACATAAATCTTATTTATCTCCGCATGTTTCTGGTGTTATTATAGGTTTTGGAATGCAATCGTATATCTTAGCTATCGAAGCTTTAATTTGTAAATAAAATATGTCAAAAATATTTCATCATTGGAGTTCTGGTAAGGATAGTGCATTGAGTTTATATTACTTGCAAAAGAAACAACCGATAACCAAGTTATTGACCACTATAAATGCTGAAAGTGAACGAGTGAGTATGCATGGAATTTCTAAGGAAATGCTAATTGCTCAAGAGGAAAGTTTGGGAATAGAAATAAAACAAATAGCATTAGATGCAGATGCCTCTTTGTCGACCTATAATAAACAAATGGAGACGGTGTATCGTACAATGCTAGAGGAAGGCTTTGATACTGCAAGTTTTGGAGATATACTTTTAGAAGATTTAAGAGCGTATCGTGAAAACGAATTAGATAAAATAGGAATGAAATATCTATTTCCTTTATGGGGAAGAGATACAAAAGAGGTAATGCAAGATTTTATAGCTAAAGGTTTTAAAGCAGTAGTTGTTGCAGTACAAGCCAATAAATTATCAAAAGATTGGGTAGGACGTGTTGTAGACGAAAACTTTTTAAAAGATCTACCTTCAGGAATAGATAGTAGTGGGGAAAATGGAGAGTATCACACTTTCGTATTTGATGGCCCAAATTTTAAAAAGCCAATAAATTATAAGATATCAGAGATAATACAGCGTAGTTATAGCAGAAATACAGATAACGAAGATAATTGCTTTAAAGAAAAAGAAGAACAATCTTGGGAATCTGATTATTATTTCGCCAATATCTCGTTATCTTAATAATTCTTTTTTCAAAAATACTAATCGGTTATCCTTATAAATAAGATGTTTGTAAGTTAAGTAGGTCAAACACTACTTCTTTTATTAATGCGTAATTTATAAAGTAGGAACACTACTTCCACTTTTAATAAGTTCTCGCCTAATTGTTGTAATTTTGTAGAGATAATATTTTGACCGAATTATGGATAAAGATTTATTAAATGCCTTGCAATGGCGTTATGCTACCAAAACATTCGATACAGAGCGATTGCTTGCACAAGAGCAAATCGATAGAATAGTGGAGGCATTCAACCTTACAGCTACTTCTTATGGTTTACAACCTGTAAAGTTGTTTGTAGTAAGTGATAAAGCATTGCAAGAAGAGCTAACCAAAGCTAGCTGGGGGCAAAAACAAGTGCAAACAGCATCGCATATATTGGTATTTTGTATTAAGACTCAAATAACTCCTGAGTATATTCATGATTATTTCGAGAGAGAAATAGAAATTAGAAACACAGATCCAAATATATTAGAACCTTATCGTAGAAATATGATAGAGGTTTTTAGTAACTATAATGCTGACGAGGTTATAAATTGGGCTACCAATCAAGCTTACCTAACCTTTGGAAATGTACTATCTTTTTGTGCATATGAAGGAGTAGATGCTTGTCCTATGGAAGGCTTTAACCCAGAGGATGTGGATAGAATATTAGGATTAGAAGAACAGAATTTAAAATCGGTTCTTCTGTTACCTATCGGATATCGATCTAAAGATGATTTCTTTTCTAGCTTGAAAAAAGTGAGAAAACCAATAGAAAAGTCTGTAAAATACATTAGATAATGTAGCGTAACACATGAAAATAGAAATGCCCGATTATTTAAATAATCGGGCATTTCTATTTTAAAAGTCTCATAAAATCACATTCCAGATTCTTCTATTTGTCGTTGTTCTTTTTCTTTCTTTTCCTTATTTTTTCTTTCCTTTTTCATTTGGCGGCCGAAAAGCCCTTGCTTTTCTTCGATATATTCGTCATCGTCATGTCTATCGATTCTATATGCTATTCCAATACGGCCATACGTCTTTGTAGGCGTATCTTTAAAATTTACTTGAAGAGAAGCATCAATATGCAAATTAGGGTTTATAAGATGTGCTAAACCAAATCTTAATAATTGGTCTGAATAGAAATCGCTAAATATTCCATGGTTTTCTACAAATATCGAAGTTCCAGTGCGTAAGGTATGAGTAAGAGTAAGTATATATTGATAAGATGGGTAGTCGGTAGAAATTCTATCTACAATAAAGTTTGTTACAAATACCCAACCACCTATCCAGTTATTTTGTGTGGCTACCATAAATTTTGGACTTATGGTAAGTTGATCTTCATAAATAAAAGGGTTGTCCTTAGAGTCTATATTAACTCCTGCATATAAGGAAACTGCTGGGATAAGATCTTCTAATTGGAAACGATTGTTTTTTCTCCAGCTATATAAATTTGGGCCTTTTAATTCTCGTTTTATATTCGGATCGTATAACAGGTATTTTGCACCTATAGTGTTACTAGAAAAGTTGCTGTACTTCTCAGAATATCCTAGGCTATTGTATGTTACATCATGTTGTTGGAATGCTCCAGTGATATTAAATTCTAACTCTTCTAATCCCACTCCTAATCGTATGGCGTATTCGGCCAACATTCCAGTAGTTTTTGTATCTAATAATTTGTGACTCTCTTTACCATAACCCAGTCCTAGTTCAAATTGATAAACATTTTTTCCAACGGAATATGCACCTTGCGATTGTCCAGGCCTATTCGTGTTTATTAAGTCAGTATATTGAGAAAATGCTTGTGGTGCGACACAAAAAAAGAATAAATATAAAATACGATAATCCAACTTCATACTACTGGTTTTGATCAAATATAGAATAATTAGTTTATAATTGTTACTAGCGTCACTGCTTTTTTGTATAGTATTTGTAGATTTGAGCGATTAATACATTAATTAGATAAAATTCATTTTTTTGGAAACATTCGTAATAATTATACTAGCCCTAGTGTTGCTTCGAATTATCTTCCGTTTAGCAAGACCGTATATCATGAAGTTTATGATGCGGAAACTAGAAGATAAAATTCATGCATCTATGGGGTTTAGTCCAAATCAAGAAGAAAAACCTAAAAAACAAAAAGAGGGTAGTATAACTATAGATAAAATGCCTCATTCTGCGAAAAATAAACAAGATACTTCCGATTTAGGAGAGTATGTAGATTTTGAAGAGATAGAATAAAAAATTAAGAACCCGACACGATTATACCTTTTATTATGCAAGCTTTATTCAGAAAATTTTTACCTCATCTTGTAGTTTTATTTTTATTCGCAGGTGTTTCTTTGGCTTATTTTAGCCCTGTTATAGAGGGAAAAGCTATTTACCAAAGTGATATTGTTCAATATATTGGGATGGCCAATCAACAAAAGGAATATGCAAAACAGACTGGAGAAGAAACTTACTGGACTAATGCAGCTTTTGGAGGTATGCCAACCTATCAATTAGGAGCATTATATGCACATAATTATATTAAGAAATTAGATCAAACTATACGTTTCTTGCCTAGACCAGCAGATTATCTATTCTTATATTTTATAGGGATTTATATCCTATTCATGGTGCTTAAGGTAGATTATCGATTAGCATTTGTAGGTGCAATGGCTTTCGGATTTTCCACCTATTTAATTATTATTCTAGGAGTAGGACACAATGCCAAAGCTCATGCAGTGGCTTATATGCCTTTAGTGCTTAGTGGCATCTTATTAGGTTTTCAACGAAAGTATATTCTTAGTTTTATCGTTACAGCATTAGGGATGGGCTTGCATCTGGTAGCTAATCACTTCCAAATGACATATTATTTGTTATTATTGGTGTTATGTTTAGGAATTGTATATCTAATACAAGCTTTTAAAGAAAAAACCTTACCAGATTTTTTCAAAGCAATTGGGGTTAGTGCTATTGCGGTAGTATTGGCTTTAGGGATGAATGCTACAAATATTCTAGCAACGCAAGAGTATGCAAAAGAATCTACTAGAGGAAAAAGCGAATTGACTATAACTAGTGATGGTACTCCTAAACCAGCTACTTCTGGTTTGGACTATGAGTATATAACCGAATATAGCTATGGAAAATTGGAAAGCTTTAACCTGTTAATACCTCGATTAATGGGTGGTGGTACGTCAGAAAAAATGCCAAAAGACTCGCATACTGTAAAATTCTTGGTTTCTCAAGGGGTACCAAAATATCAAGCAGAAGATTTCACTAAACAATTGCCAGTTTATTGGGGCGATCAACCTATTGTGGCTGCTCCTGCCTATGTAGGTGCAGTTGTAATTTTTTTAGCGGTACTTTCACTTTTCTTAGTGAAAGGAGTACGTAGAAAATGGCTGTTGGCTGGATTGTTACTGAGTTTATTCTTGTCTTGGGGTAAGAACTTTTCTTTCTTAACCAATTTCTTTATCGAATATGTACCAATGTATGATAAGTTCCGAGCTGTTTCTTCGATTCAAGTTTTACTTGAATTAGTATTACCAGTTATGGCAATTCTAGGGTTGCAAGAATTTTTCTTTAATAAAAAGCATTCCGATGAAGAACGTCAAAAATCTTTATTGTATAGTACTGGAATTGTAGGAGGTATTCTTTTGATTTTTGTAGTGTTTAAAAACACTCTATTATCTTTTGCAAGTCCAATGGATGCATATATTATTGAGCAAATGGGGCCCGATCTTGTTTATGCTATTCGCGAAGATCGTGCATCATTAATGATGATGGATACATGGCGATCATTGATTTTAATATTGATTGTTGCTGCAGTTTTGTTTTATTATCTGAAAAAAGAAATAAAAATTACATGGCCTGTGGTAATCGTAGGAGTTTTAGTGCTTATAGACCTTGTAGGAGTAGACAAACGCTATGTAAATAAAGAGGACTTTGTGCCGGCATCGGTTATGAATACACCGTATGATAAGGATGGAGCCGATATTGAAATACTTAAAGATGAAGATTATTTTAGAGTATTCGATTTAACTAGAAGTACGTTTAATAGTACACACGCTAGTTATTTCCATAACTCTATTGGTGGATATCATGCTGCTAAACCTAAACGTATGCAAGATATTTATGACTTCTATTTAAAAGATGAGGTGCACATGGGAGTTTTAAATATGCTTAATGCAAAATATTTAATCGTTCAAAAAGAAAACTCTGGTGCCGTAGCACAACGTAACCCATTTGCTAATGGGAATGCTTGGTTTGTAAAAGATATGATATATGTGGAAAATGCAGATGAAGAAATCCAAGCATTAGATACACTGAATAGTAAAGAATTTGCTGTTGCTCAAGAGAAATATAAAAAAGAGATCGAAAACCAAATGCAATGGGAAAATAGAGATTCCGATGCTTATATCGATTTAATAGAGCATAAGCCAAATACATTGGTTTATAGATATCAATCCAATACTCCACAAATAGCTGTGTTCTCTGAGCAGTATTATCCATACGGTTGGAAAGTATATGTTGATGATAAGGCTACTGACTTCTTTAAAGTCAATTATTTACTACGTGGGATGCCGATACCTGCCGGAGATCATGAAATTCGTTTTGTATTCGATCCGCAAGTAGTGAAAACAGGAACTAACATAAGTTTAGCTAGTAGTTTATTATTTGTTCTATTAAGCATTGGGTTAGGGTACAATTATTATCGTAAAAAGAAGGTTGTCAAATAAACTA
>JAJYTI010000071.1 GCA_021793135.1 Bacteroidota bacterium | reverse complement strand
ATTAACCCTAAATGAATTGGATACACTGGATGTATATCAAAAGTTATTAAACGGACACAAAGTACTATATAACACTTGCATAGATAAAAATGTAGAGTCTGGTATAAATGATTATGTAGAGAAAATAAATGCTGATATGGTATGTGTAATTGCCAAAAAGCACTCTTTCTTACAACGTCTGCTTGAAAGATCTAAATCTAAGGCACTTACAAATCATACCAAAATACCTCTTTTGGTTTTAAATGAAAAATTCTTCTAAGAAGACATTTTTTCGCCAAAGCATAAATCACCAGCATCACCTAAACCAGGTACTATGTAACCATATTTATCTAGTTTTTGGTCAATGGTAGCAATCCACATTTTTGTATCTTCTGGAAATTCTCGTGTTAAGTAATCTATACCTTCTTGAGCGCCAATTACCGAAACAATGTGGATTTCTTTGGGAGTACCTACTTTTTTAATTGCATTATATACGTTTACAAAAGAACGTCCTGTAGCTAGCATAGGATCTGCAAGGACTAATATTTTACCATCGATACTAGGAGAAGCTAAATATTCAACTTTAATTTCAAATTCTTCATCTTGATTTGGATGGTGACGATAAGCAGATATAAAAGAGTTTTGTGCCTGATCAAAATAGTTAAGTAATCCCATATGCAATGGAATACCTGCTCTTAAAATTGAACAAATTACCAATTCATCTGCTGGCTGATTAATCTTTGCAATCCCTAATGGCGATTGTACATCTTTAGGTTTATAATCTAATGTTTTACTAAGCTCATAGCCAAGTATTTCACCTATACGCTCTATATTCCTTCTAAAACGCATACTGTCCTTTTGAATGTTAACATCGCGTAATTGTGTGATAAATTTGTTTGCAATGGTATTCTGGTCAAGAAGATGAAATATTTCCATAAGACTATATTTGATTTAAATTTCGCATAAAATTACTAATAATAAATTTTCATAACACATAAATTCCATGTGAGTCTATTCAAAATCTACTATAGATGCTAAATCGGGTAAGGGAATAACATCTCCAGGTTGCATATTACTTATAGTTAAATTATGAATTCTAACACGTGCTAATCGCAAAGTAGGAAAGCCAACAGCTGCAGTCATTTTTCTAACTTGACGATACTTTCCTTCGGTTAGAGTAACAGCCACCCAAGAAGTAGGACCGTGATGCTCCCCTCTAATTTTTTTACGACGTGGTGGCAACTTTGGCACATCAATCCGTTTTGCATTACAAGGTTTTGTAAGGTAGCTATTTCCTTGATTAGAAAGTTCTATTCCGCCTTCTTTAAGTTGTTGAATTGCAGTATCGGTAATTACTCCATCTACTTGTGCGTAATATTCTTTCTCAATGGCAGAACTATTTATAAAGTAACTTAATTTACCATTTGTTGTCAATAAAAGTAATCCTTCCGAAGCTTCGTCGAGTCTTCCTATGGCCATCGTTTCTTTAGGAAAGTTATAAAACTCTCCTAATAACTTTTTTTTATGTCCTCGTGGTTCATTAATAGTAAATTGGCTCAGATATCCATCTGGTTTATATAATAGAAAGTGTGAATGATTTTCTTCCATAAAAGCAATATACGTCTTATAATAGGTATTATCAACTCTCCATTTACTTAGATTAAATTTTTCAGGCTATTAGAATCCTTCTTGAAGTTTAAATAGATTAAATAAAAACAGTATATTACCGAAAAAGTTATTTTATAAATGAATAAATCTAATATACATAGAACTATAATGTATTTGAAAAAAAGAGAATACATTAATTCAAATTACATAAAGCTAACTTTTACTGGGACCGATATAGAACCGTTTTCAAAATGTACAGTAGGAGCTAACAACAAAATATTTATTCCTCCCAAAGGAGTAGAAGAAGTTATTTTTCCAAACAATAATCTTAAAGACGAACTTGAAGAAACAATAGCTATAAGAAGAACATACACACATGCGGGAATGGATTTAAGAAAAAAGGAGATGTACGTAGAGTTTGTAGCACATGGAGTAGAGGGACCAGCTTCGGATTATGCAATAAATGCACCAATAGGTGCACCAATTGGTTTAGCCATGAAAATAAAGGAGACAGAATTAGCTCCCGATGTAAATTCATATTATATAATAGGAGATGCTACTGCAATTCCAGTGATTAAAGCCATACTTAAGTCTTTAAAAGCAGATGTAAATGGTGAAGTTTTTATAGAAGTGTCGAGTCAGGAAGATTATCAAAGTCTAAATAAGCCAGAGGGTATCAATATTCATTGGATTGTAAATAATAAAACTGCAGAAGATACTGTTCTTGCAGATAAAGCTATCACTTATTTAGAAGCTATAGGAACCGATGTTACTACACGTTTTGCTTTTATAGCTTGTGAATTTAGTAATGTACGTAAATTACGTAACTACTTTAGAAAAGTAAAAAATTGGGAGAGAGAAGAGGTTTCTGCTTATTCTTACTGGAAATATGGAGTAGCCGAAACAAAATCTGAAAAAGAACGACGAGAAGAAAAAAATAGGCTATAAAATGTAAAAACCCGTTTTAATATATCATTAAAACGGGTTTTAGTTTTTTAATAAAACAGGAGATTATAAGGAGTTGCCTATTTCTTTAGCCATAATTTCTAAAGACTGAATACCGCCTCCAGCTAAATACCATACGTCAGGAGATAAGTAAGTTATTTTACCGTTTTTATAAGCATTTGTCTGTTTTATAAGGTTATTTTCTATAGATTCTTTATGTATACTCTCATCTGTTATAGCTGCATTCCTATCCAATACATAAAGTAAATCGGGATTATGTTCTTGAATAAATTCACTAGAAATAGAATTACCATGAGTAGATACTTCTAAATCTTCTACCACAGCAGGGATTTCAAAGAAATCATGAATTAATCCAAATCGAGAACCTTTACCATAAGCACTAAATTTGCCGTCATTATACATCACAATTAGACCTTTAATATCATGATCTGTAAGTTTTGATTTTTCAGTATCTAGAAGATTATACAATTCATCTAAACGTTCTTTAGATTTATCTTCTATTTGGAAAATTTGTCCAATTTGGGTAATGTTTTTTTCCACAGATTGGATATAATTTTTATAATCTAAATTATAAATAATTGTAGGCGCTATAGCAGCAAATTCCTTATAATCAGAAACTTGACGCATCCCTATAATTATCAAATCTGGTTCTAACTCATTAATTTTCTGAAAATTAGGCTCCATAAGTCCACCAACATTCTGCTTAGAATCATCATTTTTATATTCCTGAAGATATTTTGGAATACTATGTTTAGGTATACCCACAATAGACTCTGCAATTCCTAATTCTCTAAAAGAATCTAGTGCTCCATAATCAAAAACCACTACACGTTCTGGCGATAGGGGAACGCGTACTTCATCAGCCTGATGTTGGATTAAAATTGAATTCTCGTCAGTTAGAGCTACTTTAGGCTCCTTCTCAAGGTTATTACAAGCCAAACTAAACAGTGCTAGGCTTAACAAACTAAATAAAGATGCTATTCGCATTGGTAAAATAATTTTTAGGTTTGAATTTTTTAATTATAATATAAACATACTGGTTTTCCATTTCGTTGAATTACTTCGAAATCAAGACCAAATATTTCTTTTAATATTTCTGGTTTAATAATTTCTTCGGTTTTACCAAAGTATTTTATAGCACCATCCTTTAATGCAGCGATGTAATCGGAGTAATATGCTGCAATATTTATATCGTGAACAATAATAATAACAGTCTTACCAAATTCTTTAGCTAATTTCTGAAGTGTTCGCATGATTTGAACCGAATATTTCATATCCAAATTATTTAAGGGTTCATCTAACAATACATACTCTGTGTCTTGTGCTAGAACCATCGCTAAATAAGCTCTTTGTCTTTGTCCACCACTTAATTCATCGATATATTTATCTGCAATATCTTCTAACTCCATGAAATTTAGCGCACGATCTACTATACAACAATCTTCAGAACACATACGCTTACCGCGATTGTATGGAAATCTACCAAAACAAACAAGTTCTCTAACTTTAAGTCGGATGTGTGTATGATTAGATTGCTTTAAGAATGATAATCTAGTAGCAAATTCTTTACTCGATATATCGGATATATCTTGATCTACGACAAAAACATTTCCAGAGTCTTTGTTTAGTAATTTACTTACAACTCCCAAAAGCGTACTTTTTCCAGTTCCGTTTCCACCAATTAGTGAAGTTACTTTCCCTTTAGGAAAACTAATCGACAAATCATCTAATACACGGAATTCTCCATATCGTTTATTTACTTTTTTTACAGTAATCATATTTTACGGCTTTTGAGTAGAAGAATTATAAAATATAATCCTCCTACAAAGTTTATTAGTATACTGATAGTGGTACCCATGTTAAATACATGTTCCACTAAATACTGTCCTCCAATTATTAATAAAATCCCCATTAGACTTGCTCCTAATATGGTATGCCTGTGTTTATAAGAAGGTATAAACTCATAACTTAAGTTAGCAATAAGGATTCCTAAAAAGGTTATTGGTCCAACTAATGCAGTAGAAATAGACACTTGTACTGCAATAATTAATAGACTAACCTGTACTAACCGCTGGTAATTCACTCCTAAATTTATAGCGTGTTCTTTTCCCAACGATAAAACGTCTAAGTTGTGTAACAATCGACTACCAATTAACAAACTAATAATTAAAGTAATAGCAGATATACCCAACAATTCGGTATTGATATTATTGAAGCTTGCAAATAATGATTTTTGAATTACCGAAAATTCATTCGGATCAATTATCATTTGCATAAAAGATGTCATACTTCCAAAAATAGACCCTAATATCAACCCAACTAATAATAGAAAATATACGTTTACATTTTCTTTTCGGAACATTGTGAAATATAAAATCAATGCAAATCCAAACATTAGTAATACTGAAAATACAAAATTTTCCTGAGATTGAATAACCTGAAAAGTTGCATCTCCGTATAAAAAAACTATAAAAGATTGAAATAAAATATAGACCGATTCAAATCCCATTATAGAAGGTGTAAGAATTCTGTTGTTTGTTATAGTTTGAAAAACCACAGACGAATATCCTACGCTACAAGCTATAAGTACCATTGCAGCGACTTTAATTGCACGTCGTGGTAACACATAGTCTGGTCTAGTTCCTAACATAGTAAACATGTAAACTAGTATTACTAATATTGCTAAGCCCACAAGGAGAAGAATTCTTTTTTTAAGCATATCGCATACGTTTACCGATGAATACTAAGAAAATAATTCCTCCAATAATACCTATAGTCAAACCAATAGGTATTTCATAGGGATAAATAATCAATCTACTTATTATATCACTAAATAGTAATAAGATAGCTCCAAATAGTGCTGTAATAGGCAAGGAGCGTTTCAAATTATCTCCATAAAATAGACTTACTATATTTGGAACAATTAATCCTATAAAAGGAATAGCACCAGCAGTTATCATCACAGCACTTACAGTAAGTGATACGCAAATCAAACCTACCAAAACAATCAAATCATAATTAACTCCAAGGTTTTTTGCCATATCTTTTCCGAGTCCCAAAGTTGTTAACTTATTTGCGTATAAATACGTCAAAGCTACAACTGGCAAGCTTATGTATATCAGCTCATAATTTCCTTTGAGTACCTTAGAAAAATCTCCTATAAGCCAAGTCTCCATATTTTGAACAATATCAAACTTATATGCAAAGAAGGTTCCAATTGCCGCCAATACATTTCCAAACATAATTCCTAATAACGGAATATATATTAAACTTCTATGCTGAATACGTTTAAGCATTTGCATAAAAACTAAACTCGCCAAAACAGTAAATAGAAAAGCAAATCCCATTTGGTATAAACTTGCCATACCAGGAAGCATAATCATACTGATTAATATCCCCAATTTAGCAGCATCTAATGTTCCAGCAGTAGTAGGCGATACAAATTTATTTAATGATATCTGCTGCATAATTAACCCACTAATACTTAGGCCAACTCCTGCTAAAATTAAAGCCACTGTTCGAGGTATTCTGCTTATAAAGAAAACAGGAGCCTCTGAATTTTGCCAATTTGTAAAATCTAACCAACTAATTTGCTTTACACCAATAGCCAATGACGCAATCACCAATACAGCAAAAAGTAACACAAATAAAAAGGTTCGCAAAATATCTTTATTTAGACTCATTATAAGTTATGCAAATGTATTAATTAGAATAACTATAAACAAGAAAAGTAGTGGACTAATCTACACTTTGAAAAGCCCGCTAGATAAGCCTTTAGCATATGTTAGAATAAAAAATAATAGAAGGATAAACTAAATGCAGCTATATGCCTAAAGTAGTGTATGTTATAAAGATACAATAAGACAATACAGAAATAGAATAGGGGGAGTAGTAGTATTTGACGGATATGAGCTTATGTTTTAAAACTACAATTTAATGGAATTAAAATCTTTCTGGATATACTTCTTTGTATTCCACAACGATTTGTTGCATAAATTCAACGAAATCCATCAATTCCATACTGACAATCCGATCAATATTATTTATAGATTCACAGAATTCTAGAAAATGAGGGACATTTTTGCGAGGTATTTTTAATTGGTTGACGTAAAATGACGTAGGCATTTTACTAGTAATTTTACGAATTTTATTTTGTCTTTCTTCAATTGTAATTCTTCTTTTTATCTGGGCTAAATTACCCGATAGAACAGCCATTAAATATTCAATTGGTGATGAGCCCGCAGAATGCATTAATCGTTCACCCTTTGTCATATCATACTTAGGAGGACCAAATCCTAAATCTAAAGAAGTAACGACAGGTTCTAAAGGAATATTTTTCATATCTAAATCCAAGTTTCCAGTTAAACTACGATTACTTAAAAGAATTTCTTCTAAGTATTCCATACTTGGCTCTACGTTTAGAGTGATAAATGCATCATTTATATGCATTTTTTCGATTACCATTTCTACAGATTTTATTTGTAATGCCGAAACCGAGATAGTATCTCCTTCACGAACAGAAAGTATAAAATCTCCAGAAGAATCACTCAACCTACCTTTTCCAGATTGTTTATTATAGATATATACACTCTCCAGAAATAAATCATCTGAAATAGATAGTAATTTTCCTTCAATCTCTTTTCTTGCATCATTTTGTGCATTAGAAACGAATGGAAATGCTATTAATCCAAACAGGAAAATAAATCGAAAATTTAACATAGCTATAGAAAGTAACCTTAGCAAATTACAAAACTTTCTATATAAAATTCTGAATTTAAATAATAATTAACGAGTCAACCAAATTATAATTCGCTTCTTTTTTGAATTTTATTAAGATACTTATTAATATTTTTAGTATAATTATATATAACTAACCTTTTAATATATTTAACTATGAAATTCTACAAGTCAATTCTAATCTTATTTTTGTTTTACAGCATCAGTGGAGTAGCACAAAATGGAATTACAGAAATACCTGAAGATCCTACATTTCAAGCGAATAATCAAGTCAAATTTAACTTTGTTCCATTATTATGGAAAACAGGATCATTAAATTACGAACGAAAACTTTCTAAAAGATGGACATTAGGATTAACTGCTAATTATCGTCCTAAAAGTGATGCTCCTTTTAAAAGTTACTTTCAAAAAATGTTTGGGGAAGATGGAAAAGGTTATTTAGATAATGCTTTTGATATAGATAAATTAGAATATGGGAATTGGTGGTTAAGTCCCGAGGTTAAAGTATATCTTGGAAAATCTGGAGCTTTTAAAGGATTTTATATAGCAGGTTTTTTTAAATATGAAAATATTGATATTGATTATGATTATTACTTGAACTGGGAGGAAAATGGCTTGAATTTCAATACAAGCTTACCTTTAGAGGGAGATTTACGTTCATGGACTGGAGGAATTTACGTTGGTATACAATGGAAAATTGCAGATAATTGGCATCTAGATTGGCAAATAATTGGAGGAAATTACGGTGGCGGAAAATTAGAAGTTTCTGTTCATCAAGAACTAACTCCAGAACAACAAAATGAAATCAGAGATTTTGCTCAAGATATACATGAAGAGCTAAATGATGTAAAATATGAAGTGAATAATCACGGAGCTAAAATTTGGGGAAATATTCCTTGGGCAGGATTTCGAACTGGTTTAAGCATTGGATATTCTTTCTAAATACTTATTAGCATCTTCTCAATTACAATACATAATTAAGCTGGTACTAAATAAAAATCAAATTTTTAAAATCGAATAAAATATTATTTATTAATGGATATGGAATTGCAAAGAAGAGTAACCAAGAATCTTCCATAATTTTATTTATCAAATTAGGTGTAGATTCAATATAACATTCAAAAGATTAATTGAATTATTTAAGGGTACAATATCTTAAAAAGAAACAGAAATTGTTAATAAAAGAATGTAAATATTGATCTAAAAATGAAAAATAAAGATTAAAAAAATATTATTTTTTTGAAGAACTAATTTAAATCTTAAAACAACTTATTGAGTTCTTTTAAAACCTGAACCTATCTTTACAATGCATGCTCCTACCTAGGTAACATAGAAGCATGCATTGTACTGTTTTAATTTTTATAATAATGTCCAAATTGTTTTCGAAGATTATATCGGGAAGCCATTACTTCACCATAAGCTCCCGCCGAACGTATTGCAATAAAATCACCGCGATTTAACTTTGGTAATTGTACAGCTTTTCCAAAATAATCACTGCTTTCGCAAATTGGACCAACAACATCATAAGTGTGTAATTCTTTTGAAATTTTAGAATCTATTTTATCGATTCTATGACTCGCTTGATAAAGTGCGGGTCTAAGTAATTCTGTCATTCCTGCATCAAGAATTGCGACATCTGTTGTTTTACCCTCTTTAATATAAAGCACTCTAGATATTAAACTTCCACAATTCCCCACTAAAGCTCTACCTAGCTCAAAATGTATTTCTTGATTTTCTCTAGGAAGTAAGTTTTCTTCAAAAACTCGAAAGAATGCTTCAAAATCAGGAATAGCTTCTCTATCTGGTTCCTTATAATTAATTCCTAAACCTCCACCTACATTTAAAATAGGCAAATCATACCCCTTATCTAAAAATCGATGATTCCATTCATTTACTTTATAACACAATTGTTTGTAAATATTCAAATTCATTATTTGAGAACCTATATGAAAATGTAATCCAATAATAGATAGGTTTTTGTGATTTTTAATTATTTCTAAAACTTCATCAATCTTCCAACTTGCAATACCAAATTTATTTTCTTCTAACCCAGTAGTAATATAATGATGTGTTGCCGCATCTATATTCGGATTGATCCGCAAAGCAACTCGGGTAGGGGAATCCATTTTATCTGCAATACTGCCAATAACTTCCATCTCCTCCTTTGATTCTACATTAAAACAAAATATATTATTAGAAATCGCATACTCTATTTCAGCATCGGTTTTTCCAACACCAGCAAAACATATCTCATTTGCTTTAAAGTTATATTTTAAGGCTTTCTTAATTTCCAATCCACTTACACAATCTGCACCAAATCCGAGTTCTTGAATAGTAGAGATTATTTTAGGATTATTATTTGCTTTAATTGCATAATGAATATGATAGTTTCGTTTATTTGCTGCTTCTTTTGCTGTAGTTAATATCTCTTTCAAAACTCGCATATCATAATAATAGAAAGGAGTTTTTAAATTTTCTATTTCTTCAATAGCTATATGTGTCATGATATTAATTTCTGTATTCATTAAAAAAATCTTGAATGTAACGAGCGTAATGCTTCTACT
>JAJYTI010000070.1 GCA_021793135.1 Bacteroidota bacterium | reverse complement strand
TCTTTTTTCGAAAGTATTTATTAAACAGCTCTTAATTGCTTGTGTTGTACTGGTTGCATTAGTTTTCGGTATGTTGTGGTGGCTAAATTTTAGCACTAATCATGGTCAAAAACTTGAGGTTCCAGATCTATCAAAACTTTCACTGGATGAAGTAGATCAGGTTTTAGAACGTAACAAAATGCGTTATGTTATTCTCGATTCTGTAAATTACAATCCCGATTTTCCACCGTATTCTGTAATGGAACAAATTCCAGAAGCAGGAACTATGGTGAAAGAAAATCGAAAAATTTATATTAATCTAAATCCATCTGATTATCCAAAAATAGAACTTCCAGAAGTAGTCGGTAAAACTCTAAGACAAGCACAACCAACTCTGTTAGCTATGGGATTTGAGGTTGGCACGATAAGTTATAAGCCTTATATTGCCGAAGACGAAGTTTTAGAAATGCATTATAAAGGAAAAAAAGTAATGCCAGGAGATAAAATTCAGAAAACTTCTGTTATCGACTTGGTAGTAGGAGATGGTCTTGGTAAACTGGATGATACTCAATCTACCGAAGATGTAGAGAATTATGATTCCGATTTCGATTTTTAATGCTGATTGTAAACTATAAAAATTCCAAGAAAAATGACCGAGATTAATGATGCAATGCATGATGATGAATTGTACGATGAGGATAATGCGTCGTTATACGAACACTACAGGTTTGAAGCCGATAAAGGACAGAGTCCATTACGTGTAGATAAATATTTGATGAACAGAATTGAAAATGCTACACGAAATAAAATACAAAAAGCTGCAAAAGATGGAAATATACTGGTTAATGAAGAACCAGTAAAATCTAATTATAAAGTAAAACCGTATGATGTCATTCGAATAGTATTCGAACATCCTCCATATGAATTTTTACTAACTCCAGAAGATATACCATTAAATATTGTTTATGAAGATGATCAATTGATAGTAATAAACAAAGAAGCAGGAATGGTAGTTCATCCAGGACACGGTAATTATAGTGGTACATTAATAAATGCACTGGCTTTTCACTTTGAAAATTTACCTATGAATTCTAGTGAAAGACCTGGGTTGGTTCATAGATTAGATAAAGATACAAGTGGACTACTGGTTGTAGCTAAGACCGAAGAAGCAATGGCTGACTTATCCCAACAGTTCTTCGAGAAAACCCCAAAGAGAGAATATGTAGCATTAGTTTGGGGAGATATTGAAGAAGATAAAGGAACTATAGAAGGTAATATAGGAAGAAATCCAAAGAACAGATTGCAAAATATAGTTTACGAAGGAGAGGATGCCGATTTAGGAAAGCCTGCGATTACTCACTATAGTGTAATGGAACGATTAGGATACGTAACTTTAGTTTCTTGCGAATTAGAGACAGGTCGTACGCATCAGATTCGTGTACATTTAAAGCATATAGGTCATACTTTATTTAATGATGAACGTTATGGTGGTGATTTAATACTTAAAGGAACTACTTTTAATAAATACCGTCAATTTGTAGATAATTGTTTTTCTGTATTACCAAGACAAGCACTACATGCTAAAACCTTAGGGTTTATACACCCATCAACTAAAGAGTATATGGAGTTCACTTCCGAACTACCAGAAGATATGGAGGCTTGTTTAGAACGTTGGCGCAATTATGCGAAACACGTTATGTAAATAATCGAAGGATAAAAAGAATATCTTTTCTTACTCCCAAAATTATAAGTGAAAAAATAAATATGTTCGCATGTTGGTATAATAACAATCGGATAGGTACTTGTTATGGTTATTGCTGGACTATAATCATAGCCATACTTTCTATTATACCTACTATAGCTCAAGAAGCGTTACAAAAGCAATTAGAAGAAGCACAACTACATATTTATAAAGATCCTGAAAAAGCAGTTCACATTACCAAAGATATTTATACGCAAGCAACAGAAATCGACACTAAGATTTCTACATTAATCACAATGGTAAATGGATATACTGCACTTAACGAGAATGAAACAGCAATGCATTATGCATTAGAAGCTTTGAAAATAGCAGAGCAATCTAAGAATGTTCACTATCAAATAAGAACACTTGGTTTGTTAGGAGAACAGTTTCAATTATATCATTTAAATAGTATTTCTAGGGAGTATTTAAAAAGAGCAGAGTTATTATTAAACTCACCAACCTTAACGAGTGAAATTGTTGCCGTTTCCCAAGGGAATATTTTTGCAGTAAAAGGTAATAGCTACAAAGACCAAATAGACTGTAAATATGCGATTGAGAATTACGATAAAGCTATTGTAGCATACAAATCTATTTCTAACCATACTGGTGCTCAGAACAATTTAGCTTTGGTATATTTAGAAAAAGGAAATTGTTTATTAGACTTAGGTGATTATTATAATGCGATAGAGAATTTTAAAAATGCAAAAGAAATAGCTTCCACGAATGAATTGAATGAATATTTGCTATATGCAGAATTAGGTCTTGCAAAAATAGAAACCAAGAATCAAGAGTCACGAGAAGCTATAGTTCGACTGTCAACTCTACTTCAAGATAGTTTGTTTTATAATCAAGAGCTTATAAAGTCACAGATTTTTAAACTTTTAAAAGAGAATTATAGAGATTTAAATAATGTAGAGTCTTTTCTGGAAATGCAAGATAATTATGCAAAGAGCTTTGATAAAATTGCAAAAGAAGAAGATGCAAATTTCGAACAGATTTTAAATTTTATTCATCATACCTCACCAAAGACAAGCAAGAAGATTTCCGTATTAAAAATTGTAATTCAAGTATGGATTATGGTTATAGCTTTTATCCTAATTTATGAGATTCTTCTCTTTGTTAGACGCAAATCTGTCTTGTAATTCTATATAAACTCCTCCAATTATTGTAATTAGAACTAAAAAGATATATTTCTTTATTTAGTTCGTATCTTATTGTAATACAGTAGATTGCTTTTCAAGGTAGTTATTGAATTTCCATAAAATTCATTGAATTCGGTACTAAACAACTTTTATATAAGGTATAGAATGATTTAATTCGTTTCTCTAAAAATAAATTAATACATAAATAACATTATGAAGTTAAAGCTATCTTTTACTGTACTCTTAGTTAGTTTTATTTCTGTTTTTTCGTTTGCACAAAACAAACAAGAAATAGATAAAACTATTCAATTAAACAAAGTTGCTTCCAAACTAGAAGCAAAACAATATGATATGACTAAGGCTAACAGGCCAGAGCAAATTCATATTAATCCTATTGCTAATAATTCTACTGGAGTAAATTATTCTACAAGAAATAATGATGAAGATATTATAGCATTTGCTCGAATAGAAGGTGAACAATGGGGGACACTAAATAATATCGAAGATAATAATTTAGTGTACTTTTCAAGTGAGTGGATTGGCAACAACTTAGAGGTAAAAACTTATGATGAGGAATTTAATACAGAAGAATCTTTTGTAGTTGCAATTCCAGAATCAGCAAACAGAGTTGAAGTTTTAAATCATTATTCATCTAATTTCTTTACTAATGATAGCTCAAAGGAGTTAATGGTATATGTTCACTATTTTGATGATGAGATTCCAGGTGCTGCTGGGCAAATTTCAGAAGTATGGGTAGTGGAAAGTAATGGTGATATCATTGCTAAATTAGAAGGTAATGCTGCATGGGCGAAATTTGACAATCAGAATAATAAAAGATTGTATTCTTATTTTTTAGATGCTTACGAAGGTGGAGTAATTTCAGAATATGATTTAGTAGATTTTGACACAATAAATACCTACACGATAGACGAAGACGTGTTAAACTATTTTATGGGAATACCTTTTGATTTTATGAATATTGACAATGAAGAATATCTAATTGTGTCTCATTATGAATCAGAATTTATGGATAATGCTACTATGGAAGTTTATCCAGATAATCATTTGATTGTAAAAATACTGGATTATGATTTTGACGAAGTGAAGTCTATGTCTTTTGATATAGATTCAAATTTCGATTCTGGACCATTCTTAATACCAATGGCAGAGTTTGGAACTTTCTTTGCTGGGAAAGATAAGAATTTTAATATTTCAAGCGATATTTTTAACTCCGATACAGATCTTGAAGTGGTATATGGAATATACTACTATGATATGATGGCAGATTCAGAATGGAGTACATTTATCGTTGCAAACGAGGACGGAGATATTATTCATGAATTAAATGAATATATATTAGGAATTAATTGGGATATACTATCTATAGACGGTGAAGATACTCAAATAGGTCTTTTATTAAGCGATGATGGATTTGAAGCAACTCAATTAGGATTTTTCGATGTAGAAAGTTGGGAAATGGCAGCAACTTTTGATGCTATGCAAGGGGATGATCTGCTTTCAGATAAATTCAATAGAATTCCTCATGAAGATACATATCATTACCTTATCGGAATTGCAAGTCCAGACGAAGAAAATGGTAATACTTATGGAGTAGTTAATGAATATACAATTGGAGGCGATTTACACAAACGTCATCAGTTCTATGTTCCGAATGATGTAGAGTTGTTTGAACCATTATTAAATTCTAACGTGCTTACCCCAAACATCTTTACTACAGAAAGTGATGATTTATACTTCATGTATGTTTATTTAGAAAAGATAGAGGATAATTCTATTATAAATAATATTGTAATTGCTAGCGATGCAGAAAATATCTTAGCAGAGTTCCGTGGAGATGGAGAAGATGGAAATATTGTAGGTGCTGGCCTGGTATTGGGTGTTGATGGGGATATTTACGATAAATTATCATTACAATACGAAGCAAACCTTAACTCGCTCTATATCGACTTTTATAAGTTGCCATTTGGAGAAACACTAGGAGTGGAAGACTTTGAGAATATCTCATTTGCAATTTATCCAAATCCGAGTTCAAACATAATTAACGTAGAAGCAAATGTGCTTGCTAAAGAGATTAAAGTATATGATATGGCGGGAAATTTAGTAGTTAATCAACCATTAAATGACTTCCAATCTACAATAAATATATCTAACGTGACAAATGGTGTATATATAGCTCATGTTACTTTAGAAGATGGTAGTACACAGATAGTGAAGCTTATAAAAAACTAAGGGTTTCATTTTTAATATATATATTATTCTAAAAAATCTTCTTGTGCTAAAGCAAGAAGGTTTTTTAATTTATAGACGTACAATAGAATTTAAATAATTGTAGTTTTGTAGCGTGAATAGCAGAACTTCAATATATAATTATCTCCTATACTTTCTTGTTTTAAGCACTTGTTTAAATATCGTGTATGCTCAGAATTCTGAATTTGAAAAATTATTCGAAGAGGCTACAAAACAACAATATAGTGCTCCAGACAAGTCATTGGTTTTATATGAATATTTATTAAAAAGCAATTTGGATGTAGATACACAATTCTTAGTGTATACCCAGCAATTAGAAACCTTTCAAATCCTTGGCCAGTATGGTAAATCGGTAGAAACTTTATTAAAGCTTAATAAGCTAGCGCCAAAGATTTCAGATAACGAAAAGCTATATAGATATTGGCTGGAGATGGCTTCCTTGTATTACGATTTAGATTTTATAGAAGAATCACAAAAAATGCTTTTGAAAGCAGAGGAGTATTTCGAGACATTGTCAGAAACACAAAAAAACAAGAACTTCAAGTTATTAAAATACGGTCATTATACTTTTCAGGTCTTAGATAATGAATGGGATAAAATTAATGGATTAAAAGAGATTCAAGATTATTGGAAAGAAGATACAGCTAGATATTTATGGAATGCTTATATGTTAGGCGAATTCTATTTTACTCTTCATAAAGATTCTGCTGCGCTATATTTTAAACGTGTATTAAAATATGAGAATCCGTTGCTAGATTCTTTAGCAGAGCTAAATTTATCTTTATTACAAGACAAACCTAAGGAAGAAGTAGTTGCTTTTATGCAAACTATAGAAGGTGACAAATTGAGCTATCGATTAAAAAGTAATGTGCTGAAGCATATGATAACGTATTGGGAATCCAAAAAAGAATCGGATAGCTTGATTCGATATATCGATAAGTTGGATAGCTTAAAAGAAGAGAATCTTTTAATTAAGCGTCAAGCAAAAACTCTTTTATTAGAAGAGATTTATCATAATAAAGAATTAGAAGTAACTCTTACTGAAGAAAAACTGCAGACTCGTCAAATACAAATTATTTTAGGACTCAGTTTATTAACCCTAGCATATGTAGTTTTATGGTTTTATCGTAAAGATAAAAGGAAACGAAAAGAACTACAAAAACTAGAAAAGAACAAAGGGGTAGTAATGCCAGACAAAACAGAGGAAGATATTTTATTACGACTAAATGAGTTTGAGAAATCTACATTATTTTTAGACAAGCAAATTCGTATAGCTACTCTAGCAAAACATCTTAATACTAATATACGTTATCTATCGGTTATATTAAATAAGACCAAGAATAAGAGCTTTAATAGCTACATAAATCAGCTTCGTATAGAGTATATATTAGATAAACTACATAACGATTCACAATATTTAAATTATAAGATAAGTTACTTAGCCGAAGAAAGTGGTTTTGCATCTCAAAGTAGTTTTTCAGCTTCTTTTAAGGATATTACAGGAATGTCGCCATCCATCTATATAAAGAAAATTATAGACGAAAAATCAAAATAATCGATATTGATAATACTATATTATTAATCTATCGATTTACGAAAACCTTGCATAAGATTCTTTGTATATTTGTTAATAAATAAAGCGAATTATGAAGATATTAGTTTCTCCAGCAAAATCATTAGATTACGAATCAAAATTACCTATAGATAAATATACTCAGCCTAAGTTTATAAAACAGGCAGAAGAATTAAACTCAAGATTGGAACAACTTAGTAAAAAGGAATTATCCGATTTAATGAAAATTAGTGATAAACTAAGTCAACTAAATTATGATCGTATTCGAGAGTTTAAGGTGCCATTCACAAAGAATAATGCGCGTCCAGCGATTTTTGCCTTTTCTGGTGATGTGTATGTCGGTTTAGATGCTTATACTCTACCAAAAGATAAGTTCGATATCTTACAAAAACGTTTACGAATTCTTTCAGGAATGTATGGTGTATTGCGTCCATTAGATTTAATACAACCTTATCGATTAGAAATGGGAACGAAATTAGATGTAGACGATGCTAAAAACTTATACGAATATTGGGGAGATAGTTTGACAGACATGCTAAATAAAGAAATGAAAGCAGATGATATATTAGTCAATCTTGCTAGTAATGAGTATTTTAAGTCGATCAATAAAAAGAAAGTCAAAGCAAAACTGATTACTCCAATTTTTAAAGATTATAAGAATGGTAAACTAAAAGTAATCGCCTTCTATGCTAAGAAAGCAAGAGGTAGTATGGTTCGTTATTTAGTAGAAAATGATATTACCGATTTAGAAGGAATCAAGACTTTTGATGTAGATGGATATGCGTATAGTAAGTCAGAAACCCAAGACGAAAATAGTCCAGTATTTATTAGATAATAGATTATAATACCATAAATTAAAAACAAAACATTTCTTAATTTTTTGTTATCTTTATCCACTTAATAAAGATATTTAAAGATGTATAATTGGAAGTGTTTTGTTTTTATGTTTTTGATAGTCTGTGCGTTACAAGCACAAGTGCTAAACGAAACTTTTGATGGTAATTCGAATTTTACTACATCAACTCCTTTTTTCTCAAATGGCGATCGTGTTTATTTTGGTATTACTGGAGATAGCAATGATTTTGGTTCCGATCCAGTCCCTACTGGACTAAAACCATATGAGGGATTTTCTGGTAACTACCTTACAGGAATGCGTCTAAATGGAATGGGTGCAAGTTTACCAATTTCTATTATTTGGGAAGACCTAGATATTCAAGGGGCAACCAATTTAATCTTTAAAGGTGATTTCGCCGAATATTTTGATGCGCCAGGACATATAGATGCTTCAGACTTCATTTTAGTAGAATATCAAATAGATGGTCAAGGCTATGAACCTTTATTGTCTTTCGTAGGAGCAGATTTTATCAATCCTCCTAACAATGGGGTGTTTAGAGAAGATACTAATTTTGATGGGGTGGGGGATGGAACAGCCTTAAATAACCAAGCACAACGTTTTACAAAGAATATTACTCAAACGGGAAATTCTTTAGATTTACGAATCTCTGTTTCAGTTAATGCATATGATGAAGATTTTGCACTAGGCAATATTATTATAACTGGAGATGGAGTAGAAGATACTACACCGCCTATAATTACTTGTAATGAAGATATAGAAGTTTTTACAGATATTGATTCTTGTGGGGCGATTATAGAATTTCCATTGCCAGAAGCAATAGATGAAACAGATGAAAATCCAATAATCACGCAAATAGAAGGGCCTGAGTCAGGTTCCTTCTTTGAAACAGGTATAACCGAACTTGTTTTCGAAGCAGAAGATAGTGCTGGTAATAAAACGCAATGTTCTATAGAAGTGCATGTGTTTGATGGACAAGCACCACAAGTACAATGTGCAGAATCTATCGTAGTTACAGCAGATGAAGGCACCTGTAACACTGTTGTGCATTATGACTTACCAACTGTATCGGATAACTGTTCTAGTGAAGAGGAAATCGAAATAGAATTGATTAGCGGTTTAGGTTCTGGAAGTAGCTTCTCAGTAGGGACACATTATGAAACGTTCTTGATAACTGATGCTGCGGGAAATATGAGTACATGTTCGGTACTTATAGAAATAATGCCTGAAGCAGTTCCACAATTAGAATGTCCTACAGAACCCATTGTAGTACAAGTAAATAATGCAGGAGAATATATTCTTCCAAATTTAGAGGGACGGTTTGGTATTACATTTAGTGATTATTGTGGACAAAGAGGAGTGTATACTACACAGCATCCAACTCCAAGTACTGTACTAACTGTAGGATTACATGATGTAGAAATAAATTTAATGGTAGATGGTGAAGAAGTAGATAGTTGTATGGTGCAAATTTCAGTACAAGAAACTTTAGGGATAGAAGATAACACTATGATCGATTTTGAATTATATCCTAATCCTACTAGTGATATCCTTCATATTCATTCGCAAGAAGAAATATTAAATATTAAAGTCTATTCTATGCAAGGAAAGCTTTTAAAAGAGTTTAAAGATGCCCCAATATCTGTGGGTGATTTACCCCAAGGAGTATATTTGTTATGGATAGAGACTATAGATGATAAAGGATTTACAAAAGTAGTGAAGAAATAAAAAAAGACCGGATTATCCGGTCTTTTTTGTTTTTATTTAGATGAGGTAGTGTTTTTGGTTTTCTTTCTCGGTCTTGTTTTTCCATAACTACCTCTAAAGATTTTACCTCGTTTTGTTTTTTTGTCTCCTTTTCCCATAATCTAAAAAATTAAGTTATTAGTAATAATTTAAATATACAAAAAATAAGAAGACTAAAGAAAAACCAGATGGTTAGAGCACTTCAAACAAACCGCTAAAGAGTATTTAAGAATAAAATAAAATCATATTTTTGTAACATTAAATTAAAGAACATGGATATAACATTAGAACAGTGGCATGAGCAGCTTAAAAATGATGCTGATGCAGTAATTTTAGATGTAAGAACACAAGAAGAGGTTGATGAAGGACATATTGCAGAGTGTTTGCATATAGATATTCAGAATCCAACAGGGTTTATGGAAGAAGTACAGAAACTAGACCCAGATAAAGCGTACTATGTATATTGTCGTTCCGGAGGAAGAAGCAAACAAGCATGTATGGTACTATCTTCTCTTGGATTTAATGAAGTTTATAATCTAGAAGGAGGATATGAAGGTTGGTTAGAAGGATTAGACACTTTAGAAGACTAAAAGTTGAATCTAGATAAAAAGATCGGAA
>JAJYTI010000069.1 GCA_021793135.1 Bacteroidota bacterium | reverse complement strand
AGAAAAATTGGCCAAAAGAGATTAATTTTGAAGATGGAGGTTTTGGAGAGTTAGTAGGGATTACTGAAGAAAATATTCCATTATATTATAGAACATATAATAAAGGAGGAGTAAGCACTATCTATGCTGATAAAGTTCATACAGGAGGGGGTGCAGGTTTAGATTTGAACGGTCAAGATATGATTGTTGGAGTTTGGGATGGTGGTTCGGTACGAATAACTCATGAGTTGTTTGAAGGAAGAGCCCTAAAATTAGATAGTAATAGTAGCGTAGAAAGTCATGGTACACACGTGACAGGTACTGTTATTGGTAGTGCAACAATTAATGATGGAGATGCTATTGGTGTTGTACCAGAAGCAACTGCGCATACCTATGATTGGAATAATGATTATCAAGAAATGATAGTAGAAGCTGAGGATGGTTTACTTGTATCTAATCATTCCTATGGAATTGCAACAATAGATAATTTAGGAAATCCACTTGTACCAGCTTCTTTTTTTGGACAATATCAATCTCTTGCGAAAACACTAGATGATATGCTTTACAATTTGGAATATTATTTACCAGTGTTTGCAGCTGGAAATGATAGAAATTATTATAGTTATTTAAATCCAGGCAAAGGAGGTTATGATTTATTGACTGGAGAAGGGGTGGCAAAAAACAATCTTGTGGTTGGGTCTATACATGAATTAGAAGATTATCAAGATCCATCAAGTGTACAAATATCTAGTTTTTCGAATTATGGACCTACCGATGATGGGAGAATAAAACCAGATATTGTAGCAAAAGGAAGTGATGTATACTCAGCTACTGCAAATTCAGATTCTTCCTATGCAATTATGGGAGGGACATCTATGGCATCTCCTTCTGTAGCTGGCGGAGTAGCATTAATTCAACAACATGCTAATAATGAATTTGAACACTATTTAAGAAGTGCGACGGTTCGTGGTTTAATTGCACATACAGCAAATAAAGCTGGAACAGAAGGGAGCCCTAATTATCGTTTTGGATGGGGAGTATTAAATGTTGAAAACGCTGCTACTGTTATCAGTAATCACGGTGAAAGTTCATTAGTAAGAGAATTGATATTAGAAGAAAATCAAGAGTATCTAACAACTATAAATGCATCTGAATTAGAGGATTTAATTACTACTATTGCTTGGACAGATTTACAAGGGACTATAACCAATGGTACAGATAATAGAACACCAGTATTAGTTAATGATTTAGACATTCGTGTCAAAGAAGTTGGAGGTGATGTTTATTATCCTTATGCTTTAAATCCGAATGCAAATTATCAAGGTGGAATTACTGGAGATAATATAGTTGATAATATTGAAAAAATTGAAATCCCAAACCCTGAAGGAGAATATATTATACAAGTTTCTCATAAAGGGAATTTAGAAGATGGCGAACAAAAATTTAGTATGATCCTTAGTGGAATAACTAAGCCTGATTTAATATTTGAAACTTATGAAAATAATCGTCAGCTATGTGAAGCTGAACAGGACGAGGTTGAAATTGAATTATTAGTTCAATCCACTAATGATGTAAAAAATACAATAGTAACTATAGAAGATGCTCCTGTAGATTTAATAACAACGATAGATGATTCAGATATCGCAAATGGTAAAGTCAAGCTTAACATTAGTGGAACAGCTGAATTGGAAGTTGATACATACTCATTTGCTATAAAAGCTATAAATGGTTCTGAAGAGGTGATGTTATACCCCAAAATAACTATTGTTGAAGATAATTTTGAAGGCGTTGAACTTATAAGTCCTGAAAATGGTGAAGATGAGATAACCTTATATACTCATTTTAAATGGGAAGCAATTTCGAGTAACCGAGTGCAATCTTACACATTGGAATTAGCGTTAGACGAAAATTTCGAAGATATAGTACATGTTCGAAATGATATTACAAGTACTCAATATACCTATACGCAGTTAGAAAGAGATAAGGACTACTATTGGCGAGTAAAAGCTGTAGGCATATGTGGTGAAGGCGAGTATGGAGAAGTCTTTACTTTCCATACCTACAATCTATCAGTAGATGAATTCGATACAGACGAATTTGCAGTATATCCAAACCCTGCAACAAATCAAGTTAATATTGATGCACCTACTCAAATAAAAGAAATTAAGGTAATGAATATCTTAGGACAAGAAGTAATGGCATTGCATCCAGATGCTAATCAAGTGCAAATAGATATTAGCGAATTGTCATCAGGAAATTATTTCTTACAGATTTCTGATATCAATATAACAACAGTGAAGAAGCTTATTAAGAAGTAAGTTTAAATAAGAATACTATAGCGTCCTAAAAATGCGTTACAGTTATTTTTAATAAAATTAATCATTTTAGTGGAGTTAAGAAAATAGCTTCTTAACTCCACTTTTTTTATAGGTTCTTATTTTGATACAACTTTGGTTATGCATTTCTTCAGGGGTTAAATAATAACATGAATAATGCGGTCGTAAAGTATTATATTTTTTAATAGCATCTTTAACCAATTCTGTTTTCTCTTTGAGTGTTCTGCCAAATTTATCTATGATAAACTCTTGTTTTAAAACTCCATTAACCCTTACTGCCACTGCATTGGTATACGGATCACTGCCTTGTGTTATACTGCATAAGATTGCATGTTTACTAAGTTTCTCTTGATAAGCGTAACTACAATACTGTAATCCTCTATTAGAATGGTGAATTAAGGTTTCATCTGGATATTTTTTAAATTTAATTGCTCGTTTAAGTGCCTTTAAGCTACTATTTAAGCCTAAACTATTAAAAACATCGTATCCTACTATTTTCTTAGAATAAGCATCAGTGATTAATGCTAAATAAACTGGATTGTTTCTCGTACCGATATAAGTCATATCACTTACCCAATGCTCCTCTGGTCTATTTGGAGTAACATTCTCAATTAGGTTTCTATGTTTTCTAAATCGATGAGGGGAGTTAGTTGTAATATGATAACTGCGTTTAGGTTTTATCAATAAATGGTTTGCTCTTAAAATATCAAAGAGCTTATCTCGTCCAACTCCTAATTCTCTTAAGTCCCCTTTTAAAAGATGATAAAGTTTTCTCAGTACCAGTCTTAGATAGATTAACTCGAATCTCCTCTACCATATTCATCACTTTTAAAGCACGCTGTTGTTTAAACGCGATAGTTTTCCTTTGTCTATAATACACCTGTCTGGATTTTCTGAGTAGTTCACAGCTATAGCTTATGCTTTTCTTTTGTGCTTCTGTGAAGATGTCAACAACTCAGAAGAGGAGTTTTTTTGTATATCGATATTATATTCTTTTTCAGCAAGTTCTATCATCATATCAAAAATAATGGATTTATGATTGGACTTTTCTAAATGGGATTCTAAAAACTTTTTTTGTTTCTCTAGAAGTTTCACTTTAGCTTCTAACTCTTTAATTTGTGCATCAGCAGATTTTGACATAGTAGAAGGGTTTTGATGCTCCCATTCAAAGTTACCATATTTCCGTAACCAATTTACAACTGTCGATCTGGATTGAATACCACACTTCTTTTGTGCCGATGTAACCCTTTCATGACGACTCTCAATTTCAAAACTACTTGATGTTTAAAACTAAGAGAGTAATCTCTCTGTGTACGTTTAACGTACTTTCCTTTGTCTTCATAATGTTAGTGTTTAAGTGTAACGCTATTTCAGAACTAGACAATATTTATAATAAAAAACCACTCCGAAATAAAGGAGTGGTTTTTTTAGTTTTTAATTTTTACTTTGGATTTAATACTGCAAATGGAATAATAAGTTCTTCTAAAGAAATTCCACCGTGCTGATAAGTATTTCGATAATATTTTACGTAATGATTATAATTGTTAGGGTAAGCAAAAAAATAATCATTCTTAGCAAAAATAAATGAACTACTTAAGTTGATATTTGGTAAATGAATACTTTTTGGGTTCTTTATTGCTAATACATCCTTATCATTGTAAGTAAGACTACGGCCAGTTTTATAACGTAAATTTAAACTAGTGTTTTTATCTCCAATTACTTTAGATGGATTATTTACATTTATAGTACCGTGGTCGGTAGTAATAAGTAGTTTAAAGTTTAAATCGGCTGCTAGCTGGATAAGTTCTAATAATGGAGAATTGGCAAACCAACTTTTTGTAAGTGAGCGATAAGACTTATCTGTAGAAGCCAATTCTTTAATCACTTCCATTTCTGTTTTAGAATGCGATAGAATATCTACAAAGTTGTAAACTACTGCTAGTAAATCATCATCTTTATAAGATTTTATAGAATCTACTAGTTTTTTTCCTTGGTTAAGATTGGAGATTTTATGATAACTCCATTTAATGTCTAATCCAAGTCTTTTTATTTGTGTGGCTAGAAACTCTTTTTCATATAAGTTTTTACCACCATCATCTACATCATTTTTCCATAGTTCAGGGTATAAACGTTCCATTTCGCTAGGCATCAAGCCAGAAAATATTGCATTCCTTGCATATTGTGTAGCACTAGGAAGTATACTGTAGTAGGTAGATTCTTTATTTAATTTATAATCAGAAATAAGAGGCTCTATAATTTTCCACTGATCATAGCGTAAGTTATCAATTACAACAAATAGAGTAGGTTGTTCTTTTGTCAATTCGGGAACAACTTTCTCTCTAAATAGGGTATGCGACATAATGGGTGCATCTATGCCATCTTGAAACCACTCTGGATAATGCTTATCTATAAATTTTCCAAATTCTTGATTAGCTTCTGTTTTTTGAGACTCAAGAATTTCTGCCATTCCAGTATCTTCAATATTATCTAGCTCTAATTCCCAGTAAATGAGTTTTTTATATAGCTGTGCCCATTCTTCATAATTGTTTATATAACCCATATCCATAGCTATCTTACGGAATTCTTGCTGATAATTAGAAGTGGTTTTTGCAGTGATCAATCTAGAGTGATCTAGATTTTTTTTAAGCGAAAGCAGAATTTGATTTGGGTTTACGGGCTTAATCAAATAATCGGCAATTTTAGAACCGATGGCTTCTTCCATAATATATTCTTCTTCGCTTTTGGTAATCATTACCACAGGAATACTAGGGTGCAAGCTTTTTAACTCTGTAAGAGTTTCTAATCCGGTTAAACCAGGCATGTTCTCATCTAAGAAAACGATATCAAAACTACCCAAATTCTCAATCTCTAATGCCTCGGTTCCGCTTTGAGCAGTAGTTATTTCGTAATTTCGTTTTTCTAAGAAAAGTATATGGGGTTTTAATAAATCGACTTCATCATCTACCCAAAGTATTTTTATTTGACTCATATATGTATATTTGTTACTATATAAAGAATTGTATCCTTCTTGATGTTTACTCAAAAATAGCTTTAAGAATCTACAATATTGCTCAAAGAATTATTAAAATTATCAAACCTTGAAGTACGATAAAGACACAACCCAATTAAATGATCCAATTTATGGGTTTATTACAATCCCTAATGGCGTATTATTTCGCTTGGTAGAACATCCTTATTTTCAGCGATTACGTCGTATTTCACAAATGGGTATGTCCTATACGGTATATCCTGGAGCGCATCACACCCGTTTTTTACATGCCATTGGTGCAATGCATCTGGCACAGGTAGCAGTTCAAGTATTACGGAAGAAGAATGTAGTGATTTCTCCAGAGGAAGAAGAGGCCTTGTGTATTGCTATTCTTTTACATGATATTGGTCATGGTCCATTCTCTCATGCAATGGAACATAGTATCGTAGAAAATGTAAATCATGAAAATATTTCTTTAGTATTTATGCAAGCCTTAAATGAAGAGATGGATGGTGCACTCGATTTGGCAATAAAAATATTTAAAGATGAATACCATAGACCTTTTCTACATCAATTGATAGCGAGTCAATTGGATTTAGACCGATTGGATTATTTGCGTAGAGATAGTTTTTATACAGGAGCATCAGAAGGTGCTATAAATGTTCAACGTCTTATTGCAATGTGGGATGTGCATGATGATAATTTAGTTGTCGAAGCAAAAGGAATTTATTCTGTAGAGAATTTTTTAGTTGCCCGTAGATTGATGTATTGGCAGGTTTATTTTCATAAAACAGGGGTGGTGGCCGAACAATTATTAGCCAAAATGCTGAAAAGAGCTAAGGAATTGGTTAGTAATGGGGTTACTTTACCTGCGAGCGAAGCTTTATCCTTTTTTTTAACAGAAAGTGTAACACTAGAAAATTTCTCAGAAAAAGCATTAACACATTTTGCTGCTTTGGATGATACGGATATTATTACGGCAATGAAGGCTTGGAAAAATGTAGATGATTTTATTTTATCTACATTGTCAAAAATGATATTGAATAGAGATTTTTTAAAAATCAATATAGAAAGAGAACCAATTAGTAAAGAACGATACGAGCAAAAGAAAATAGAGACACAAGAACATTTTCAATTAACAGCAAAGGAAGTTTCTTATTTTGTATTTACAGGAAAGATTAGCAATCAAGCATATAATATGGATAAAAGTCCAATTTATATTTTGACTCCAGAAGAGAAAATGGTAGATGTAGCTAAGGCTAGCGACCAATTAAACTTGAAAATGTTATCCGAAAAAGTAGAAAAGTATTTTCTGTGTTATCCAAAAAGGAAGTAATTGCTAGTTTTTTTCTATTTTTGCGAAGTTGCATCGTATTATACTTAGGTGCGATTATATAAGAACTTTAAAAACACACGCGTGAAATTTACAGCAATCCAGATAGCAGGGATATTAGGAGGCACAGTAGAAGGAGACGAGAATGTAGAGGTAAGCCAACTAGCCAAGATAGAGGAAGGCACTGCAGGTAGCCTAACTTTTTTAGCGAATCCAAAATACAATCCATATTTATATACGACCGAAGCTTCCATTACAATAGTGGATAAAGATTTTGAGGTTGAGAAACCAATTCAAACTACATTAATTCGTGTAGAAAATGCTTATCAAGCTTTTTCTAAGCTTTTGGAATATTATAACGAAGTGAAAATGAATAAAACAGGAATAGAACAGCCTGTATTTATCTCTGAAAGCGCTTCTTATGGAGAAAATATATTCTTAGGAGCATTCTCATATTTAGGAAGTAATGTGAAGATAGGAGATAACGTAAAAATATATCCGAATGTTTATATAGGTGATAATGTTACTATTGGCGATAATACCACTATATTTACGGGAGCAAAATTATATTCCGAAACGCAAATAGGTTCCGATTGTATTATTCATGGGGGAGTAGTGATAGGTGCAGATGGATTTGGTTTTTCGCCAGATGAAGATGGTCAATATAATAAAGTACCGCAAATAGGAAATGTAATTGTAGAAGATCACGTAGAAATAGGAGCTTCTACAACTATAGATCGAGCTACTTTAGGCTCTACTATAATTCGTAGAGGTGTAAAACTAGACAATCAAATACAAATTGCGCACAATGTAGAAATTGGAGAAAATACCGTTATCGCTGCGCAAACAGGTATAGCAGGATCGGCCAAAATAGGTAAGAGCTGTATAATTGGTGGTCAAGTTGGTATTGCAGGACATATTAGTATTGGCGATAATGTTCGCGTACAAGCTCAAACAGGAATAGCTAGAAATGTAAAAGATAATGAAGTGTTACAAGGTAGTCCTGCATTGAAATATGCAGATTATAACAAGAGTTATGTACACTTTAAAAACCTTCCTACTATTGTAAAGAGGTTAGATACTTTAGAAAAAAATCATAAAAATGAGTAATCGTATAGTGAAACAACGTAGCATTGCTAAAGAAGTTTCGTTAACAGGTGTGGGGCTACACACAGGTAAAGATGTAACGTTGACTTTTAAACCAGCGCCAGAAAATTATGGTTATGCTTTTGTAAGAGTCGATTTAGAAGGACATCCGGTAATTGAAGCCGATGCAAATTATGTAGTAAGTACCCAACGCGGAACGAATTTAGAAAAAGATGGAGTGAAAATCCATACTAGTGAGCATGTGCTTGCAGCTTTGGTAGGAATGCAGGTAGACAACTGTATTATCGAATTAAATGCTCCAGAACCACCTATTATGGATGGTTCATCCAAGTACTTTGTAGAGGCTATAGAAGAAGCTGGAATTGTTACCCAAGATGCCGATAGAGAAGAATATGTGGTAGATGAGGTAATTTGTTACAGAGATGAGGACTCCGATAGCGAAATTATTGTAGTACCAGCCGATGAATACCAAGTAGTGACAATGGTAGATTACGGTACGAAAGTATTAGGTACACAAAATGCAAATTTAGATACTATAAGCGATTTCAAAGATGAAATTGCAAACGCGCGTACATTTAGCTTTTTACATGAACTAGAAGCTTTACTAGAACATGGATTAATTAAAGGTGGTGATTTAAACAACGCAATTGTTTATGTAGATAAGAAAATATCAGATTCCACTATGGAAAAACTACGTTCGGCTTTTGATAAAGACGATATTTCCGTAAAGCCAAATGGAATTCTAGATAACTTAACCTTACACCATGCAAATGAAGCAGCACGTCATAAACTATTGGACGTTATTGGTGATTTAGCATTAATCGGAACTCCAATTCGTGGACGTGTAATTGCAACTAAACCAGGGCATCATGTAAATACAGAATTCGCAAAGAAAATAGCAAAGAAAATCCGTTTAGAACGTCGTAACGCTGTTCCTAAAATTGATATTTGTAAAACTCCTGTAAAGGATGTGAATCAAATAATGGAGTTACTTCCACACCGTCCACCGTTTTTATTGGTAGATAAGATTTTAGAATTATCCGATACACATGTGGTTGGTTTGAAGAACGTTACAATGAATGAGCCATTTTTTGAAGGACATTTCCCAGGCGCACCAGTTATGCCTGGAGTACTTATCGTAGAAGCAATGGCACAAACTGGAGGTGTACTAGCATTAAGTACAGTACCAGATCCTGAGAATTACCTTACATTCTTCATGAAAATGGACAATGTAAAATTTAAACGTAGAGTAAATCCAGGTGACACACTTATATTTAAGCTTAAACTGCTTTCGCCAATTCGTCGTGGTATTGTCCATATGGGTGGTACAGCTTATGCTAACAACAAAGTTGTTACAGAGGCAGAATTGATGGCGCAGATTGTTAAAACTAAAAACAACTAAATGAATCAACCATTAGCATACGTTCATCCAGGAGCTAAGATTGCCAAGAATGTAGTAATAGAGCCTTTTGCCACTATTCATAATAATGTAGAAATTGGCGAAGGAACATGGATAGGTTCCAATGTTACTATTATGGAAGGAGCACGAATAGGTAAAAACTGTACCATATTTCCAGGAGCAGTAATTTCGGCTATTCCACAAGATCTTAAATTTAAGGATGAAGAAACTACTGCCGAGATAGGAGATGGGACAACCATTCGTGAATATGTAACTGTAAATAGAGGAACAGCAGATAGAGGGAAAACAGTAATTGGGAAAAATTGTTTAATAATGGCTTATTGCCATGTTGCTCATGACTGTATAGTAGGAGATAATTGTATCTTCTCAAACAATAGTACTCTAGCTGGACATATTACAGTAGGAGATTATGTAGTACTTGCAGGTATGACTGCAGTACATCAGTTTTGTGTAATTGGTGATCATGCTTTTGTAACTGGAGGATCGTTAGTACGTAAAGATGTACCGCCTTTTGTTAAAGCAGCAAGAGAACCATTATCTTATGTAGGAATTAATTCGATAGGTTTGCGTAGAAGAGGATTTGACTCAGAAAAAATCCGCGAGATTCAAAATATCTATCGATTATTATATCAAAAGAATTATAACACTAGCCAAGCAGCAGAAATCATCGAAGCCGAAATGGAAGCAACTCCAGAGCGTGATGAGATATTAGAGTTCATTAAAAACTCTAAGCGTGGAATAATGAAAGGCTATTTTAAATCTAATTAATTAACCTTAAAAGAATAATAAAAAGATGGCAACAACAGCAGATATTAGACGTGGACT